>JAUVJI010000078.1 GCA_030596605.1 Bacteroidales bacterium | reverse complement strand
TGGTTCAATTATTAGCGGGATGTGAAGTTGACAGCAATAAAATCGAAAGCGTGATCCCTATGACTGATTTTGTGTGGCAGCGGTATAAGGAATCCACTAAAGTAGAATTGCGTGTATTAACCAAGCAAGAAGCCGAATTCAATACGCTGGATGTTGATGTACTGAATTATATTTTCTCTCAATCCAAATAATATTTTATTCATCCGACCAATGAGTGCATGACAGGCACACAGGCAGTGGTCAGACGAATGCTCTATAGTTTTACAATTGGACCATCATATACCTAAAAAACGACTATCGGATAAGTAAACTTCAAGTATAGAATATTTCCCTTTTGGTATCCTTCTTCAGTGAGAATAGTCATTTCATCCCTGGTGTAGATCAGATAAACAGCGCCAAAGGGAGGCTTGAAACGCCAGCCAAACATACCGTAAAAGTAGATGCGGTTGATAGCAAGGTTATTCTGGGCAAATGCTTTTATCCAGAGATCTTTTGTGAAATTATAATAAACGGATAATACATTGATAAATGTGCTGGAGTTTGTGGTATCCGGATCATACCAAATCCGGTTAAATGAATACTCAACTGCCAGCTTTTCTGTGATCTTTGTTTGAGCGCTGCCCTTAAACAAATGAAAGTCTCTGTCGAAATTCCGCCCGCCCCAGTAATTGAGTTTGGCCATGCTCCATTCATCGGTATTATAACCCACCTCGACACCATATTTATGATTGTAATATTTTTCCTCAAACAGTTTGAATTCTTTATTGTAAAAAACCTCGAAGTTAAAGCGGTTTTGAAAGTAGAGATTCAACAGGCCGAAAACATTCCAGCTTCTCAGTTCACCCTTGTGGCTCCAGAAAGCGCTAAAATTCGAACTAAAATCAACAAATTTAAAAGTTTTGTTCTGTATCCACCATTTATATTCAATGTCCGAATCAAGCTCACGCCTGTCATCGTCAAAAACATACCCCGTTTGGTTGACATTTTCCTGGAAGTGTTCTCCAATATCAGAATATCGGATATGATAATGGTAAACATTATTTTCCTTTGCAAATCGCACAAACCAGGCACTATGGGTACTCCATTCACCCGGGGCGCTTCCCACATATTGTCCGGTCAGTTTCCAGGTTTTTCCAAGATTTAGTACATAGTCTGCACTAATTGACCGTGTATAAGCTGTATCCGATGTTTTGTCAACGAAAGTTATTCCAATTGTCGATGATTTTAATAAATCACGCTTTACACGTGCAGCAGTATAAAAAGCAGGCAGTTCCTGGAAATCTTGTTCATCTATCTTGAGACTTCTAACTCCTAATATATTCATATTATATGCCCCGGCTTTACCGGTAAATTTTCCGCCATAGACTATATCACCAATTCTCCTTGAATAAAATGTCCTGATCCGGGTTTTGTACATTTCATTTCCTTCCAGGAAAAACAGCCGCTTTTCAGGATAATTCAATTCATAACGGCTCAGATTAATTCGTTCTGCATCTGCCTCAACGGTTGCGAAATCAGGATTGATAGTAAGGTTGGCAGTTATATTAGAGTTAGGTTGGATTTTAATATCCCCTCCCACATCACCCAGGATTTTCCCGTGGACTCCGGTGAAATCGCTATTTTCGTAACGAGCTGTCCCATATGGAAAAAGGGATAATCCCCAGCCCTTTTTTGGTAATTGCAAACCGGTCAGCAACCCTCCCTGCGACATTCTGAAATCCTGGTTTAAAACACCCGACCAGTAAACGGTTTCAGTATTGTACCGGATTATCCTTCCAATATTAAAACCCCATGTATTAATTTTCCTGTAATACTTGATACTTGAAAACGGAATAGCAAACTCAGCAAACCATCCCCAGTCATAATTTTTTACAGCGGATTCCCATTCGGTATCCCAGTTTATATCTATGCTTCTTCCATCGTCACCAATACTCATATCCAATTGTGCTCCCAGCGGATTAACAATAAACCCAAATCCGGTTCTTTTATCATTGTATGTGTCTAAAAATAAAGCAACAACATCATCATCTTTTGATAAATTATCTCTTGTCTGGATTTTGGCTACGATACCTTCGGGATCTTGATAACATTTTACAGCAACGTAAAGCGTTTTGCTAGTATAAACAACATACGCTACAGTTTTCTCAGATGCTGCTTCCCCCTTAGCAGGTTCCATCTGGATAAAATTTATGGCAGAGTCAGAGAGTGTAGAATAAATGGAGTCTATTTCACCATCAATTACAGGAGCTACCTCAGTTTTAAAGGCCTTTATACTTTTCTGACCGGATGCAGATATTGTTACTACAAAGACAGATATAAGGATGAAGAGGTAATTCAGGCGCTTCATTTAAAATTGAAAATCTGTCGAAAGATAAGAAATTTAATTGTACTTAAACTACAACATTGTTAAAATCTCTCGCAAAGCCCATCGGACGCCATAGGCTTGCCGACGACGATGCGAGAAGTCGCAAAGAAACTGACGGAATGATCGGTCAGGCGGGTAAGACAATTAGTAGTAATGCAAGAAATACTCATTTCAATATAATAAGCTAAATCATTTTTACAAAATAGTATCCAACGCAGGAAAAGGGAAATATTCTGATGGTGTTCTGCTTGTTTTTATAATCTCATTGATTTGCTTGATAACTTCAGGATTTTCATCTGCAACATTATATTGTTCTGCAATATCATTTTCCAAATCATAAAGATCTAATGGATTATCCGGATTTTTTAATAATCCTTTCCCAAGCGCTTTCCATTTTCCCATTCTCACCGCAACCTGACCGCCATATGAGGGAAACTCCCAATATAAATAGTTATGTTTTTCCTGGTTATCCTGTCCAATTAAGGTTGAGTAAAAACTTAACCCATCAATATCTTTATCAGTTGTTATTCCAGCTATATCAGCTATTGTAGGTAAAAAATCCTGAAATGCGCCAATATGATCCGAAACAAAACCTGGCGCAATATTATCCGGCCACCATACTACCAATGGAACCCTGATCCCGCCTTCATGCAAGCTTCCTTTTAAACCTGAGAATGGTTTATTGCTTTCAAAAAACTCTGAATCCGAACCACCAAGACGATTATAAGTAGGGCCATTATCGCTGGTAAATACAACTATGGTATTCTTATCTAAATTATTTGTCTTGAGGAATTGAATGATCTTGCCAATCTCCCTATCCATACGTGTGATAATAGCAGCATAAGCTGCCCTCGGATATGGATGCGGTAAATAACCTTTATTTCCTACATAAGGTGAATCAGGGATTATCTTTTTATACTCTTCCAATGATGACTCATCATCAGGAACCTGAATGGCAAGATGAGGGACTGTTACCGGCAAATAAAGGAAAAATGAAGTGTCTTTATTCTGTTCCAAAAACGCAAGAGCCTTTTCGCTCATTTTGTCTAAAGCATAATCATTACCCTTGTACTTTTCATATGATGCCAAATCTTCAGGATCACCATCCAGTTTTTGATGAGGCATAAAAAATTCATTATCCTGGGTATCCCGGTTTTCGTTTTCCCATAGATGGGTCGGATAATAGTTGTGCGCTTGTTTCTGGCATAAGTAACCATAAAAATAATCGAATCCCTGTTTATTTGGAATACCGGATGATCCTGGTCCACCTAATCCCCACTTACCAATTATGCCGGTAACATATCCGTTTTCTTTCAGGATAGTTCCAATAGTTTTAGTTCCTTCCGGCAAAGGTAACTGTCCTCCCTCATCTTCATCCCTGAAACCGCCCAATTCATAGTTATCACGTACAAAAGCATGACCGGTATGTAAACCCGTCAACAACACACATCTTGACGGAGCACAAACAGGACTTCCTGCATAAAATTGTGTAAATGTCATTCCTTCTTCTGCAAGCCCGTCAATATTGGGCGTTTTGATGATCTTTTGTCCATAGCATCCCAGTTCATTGCAGCCAAGGTCATCCGCCATAATTAAGATTATGTTGGGTTTTGTTGGTGACTTTTCTTTTGAACAGGATAAAACTAATACAACTGCTGAAATCGCTACAATACAGTTAAACAGATACTTCATATAAATTAGTACTTAATAAATTTGCAAAAGCCTTTTCCTGACTTAATTTTAATTTCAATTAAATATGTCCCCGCTAAAAGTTTGTCTGTATTAATATTTAATTCAACTAAACCCTTCTCCTTTACACCAAAGTCATGACTGGATTTTAACCCGCCATTCATATCCAATATATCAATAGCAACCGGAGATTTTTCTTGCAAATCAAATGAAATTGTAGTGGAATTTTTTACAGGATTTGGAAACATAGAAACATCCATTTTCTCTTTACCAAATTGATATGTTACACTTGAATATCCCGGAGGGAAAAACCAGGTTAGCATTTCATCAATGGTTGCCCGCCATAATCCCCAGCTGTGTCCTTCGGGCAATTCATCCCATTTTAACTCATAGCTATTGTTTATCAAAAAATCCCTTAGGTCACGCATATTTTCGTAAAGACCTTCATATGTTCCCCAAATGGAAGCCCATTTGATATTCTCGACCGGCCCATTAACTATCAGGTTATAAGCTTCATAATTATTCGGCCAGAAAGCTCCTGAATGCAATCCGCAGAAACCAAACACATCCGGGTGGTTGTAGCTGATCAATGCAGAAATATTGCCTCCAAAGGAGGCGCCAATAACAGCCCTTCCGAGAGGATTTTTTATTGTATTGTAGTTTTCATCAATGTAAGGTACAAGTTCTTCAACAAAAAATTGCCTGTATTCGTTTCTCAGGTTACCTGCATATTCCTCATTCCTGTTGTTTGGTTTTACAAATACCCCAATAATAGAATCAATATGGTTCTCATAAATAAGATTATCCAGAACCTTATCCACACTACCCAAACTTATATATTCTTGTCCATCCTGAAAATAAGCAACAGGATAGGGATTGGCTCTTTCAGGGTTATAATTGTACGGAAGGTAAATCTGAAGCTGAAATGTTGATCCGGTATTAGTTGAAGAAATGGCATCCGTTTCAATTGTCCCATACTGAATTCCTGCGGTGTATTCAATTTCCCAGGGTTGAACATATTCAGGCATGGCCAGCTCAGAGTTAGGGCCATAGCCTCCAGATACCTGGTTCGGATTCAGAGGATCCAATATCCAGCTACTTCCGTTAAGAACGAATTTATAATCAAGCCGGGCATTCATTTCAAATATTTGAGTCCTGTACCAGAAATTTGTACCTGAAATATTTCCCATATGGAAGAACATAGGATCCCACCCATTAAAATCGCCTGGAACCTGGACACTTGTACCATCTCCTTGATATATAAAGTTTGCTGTATCATCATTTATGTATGGAATTCCAATTGGTGTTATAATGGTCATAAAACTATCCACAGCCTCCGTTCGCTGATCTTCAGGCAGACTGTTTACATAATCTATAAATGATGAAAAGCTCTGAGGCATGGCAATGCTTACAATCGCCAGGCAAAAAAGTATAGTAAAAGATCTTTTCATAGTTTTATAATATTTGAGTTTAATTAGTTCAATTTTTTAGCCGGTATAAAATTAAACATTTTAACTAATGAACTTTTTAACTCTATCTTTGTCATAACTATTCCTTATACAAATGTTTTCAAAAGCAATAGTTCGACAGCCATGTAAAAATCTAATCAACGGATTGACCTCTGCAAATCTTGGAATTCCTGACTATTCAAAAGCAGTTACTCAACACAAACAGTATATCAATGCCTTATTAGAATGTGAACTTGAGGTTATTATTCTCGACGCTGAAGAAAGATTCCCTGACTCAGCTTTTATAGAAGATACAGCCCTGTTAACACCTAAATGTGCAATTATAATGAGGCCGGGTGAAAAATCAAGAAAGGGCGAAACGGAATCTATCAAAACTTTACTTCCATCTTTCTTTTCAAATATTGAAGAAATCAAATCTCCGGGAACAATTGAAGGTGGTGACATTATGATGGCTGGCTCTCATTTTTATATCGGAATTTCTAAAAGGACAAATAAGAATGGTGCAGATCAGTTGATTAAAATACTGAGTAAATATGGATTCACAGGATCAACAATTCAGTTGAAAAATATGCTGCATCTAAAGACTGGCCTTGCTTACCTTGAAAATAACAACCTTCTGATCGCAGGTGAATTTGTCAATAACAAAGCATTTAATGATTTCAACAGGATAAATGTTCCTGAAGAAGAAAGTTATGGTGCCAATTGTATATGGGTAAATGATTATGTGTTGGTCCCGGGTGGTTATCCAAAAGTAAAATCAAAAATTGAGTTAAAAGGTTATAAAACCATTTCAGTAGATGTATCTGAATTTAGGAAATTGGACGGAGGTTTGAGTTGTTTATCATTGAGGTTTTAACAGACCTATATCTGAAGCTCTTATTTGTCTTTTTTATTCTATTGGGGTTAGCATTAACATTTAAGATTTCGCATGGCTAAATTAACACTTTAATCAGTTTTTATGGTGAATCACTTATTCTAACTTGCATTTAAATTTAAAAAATACTTATTTTGAAATAAAAAAGAATTGAAACGATTTTTCGCTCATATTATTTTTTTCGTCCTTTTCTTCATTAACCAGGGATATTGTCAATATTTTTTTAAAAATCTGTCTGCAGAAGATGGCCTTAGCTCTAATCAGGTAAATTGTATAATAAAAGATTCAGAAGGATTTATCTGGTTAGGAACTAATGACGGGCTTAATCGGTTCGACGGTTCAGAAATTTTATCCTTCAACAATAATCCTATGGATAGTTTATCCATTAGTGATAATTATATATGGTGCCTTTTTCAGGACCAATCAGGTTTGATCTGGATAGGGACAAAGGGTGGAGGAATAAATTGTTTAAATCCTAAAACACTTCTTTTTAAAAATTATGTCTCCAATGATCAAATAAATGGAAGTATATCCTCAGATGAAAGTAAATTAATTTTTGAAGACAGTTATAATAATTTATGGATTGCTGTCTCTGATCAGGGTATTGATTTATATAACAAACAAGATGATTCTTTTGAAAACTTCAAACCAACCGATCAGATTGACGGACTTTCTCCCCGTTTAGCCAATAGCATTATAAGTTTTACTTTAGATCCACATGACAGTGCTATTATCTGGTTGGGGTCACTCCAGGGAGTATTTAGTTTTGATATTTCAAATAAACATTGGACATACTTTCCCATTGAAAAACATAAATCGTTAAATCCAAAATTATTTGGAGGAAGAGAAGGAGTTGTAAGATCCATGCATTTTGATAAAGACGGTTATCTGTGGTTGGGAACCTGGGGAGGTGGATTGTGTAAACTAAACACGACAACTGGAATATTCAGCATTTATAAATATGAAGCGCTTTCACCGGTTAATGGCATAAGAAATAATATCAAAGAAATATTACCTAAAAGCGATTTTGAATTTTATCTTTTGACCCGAAATAAGGGTATTGGTGTTTATAACATTGATAACCATTCAATTTCTTACCTGTCAAATCCCGAATCAGGCAAAACATATCTTTTTAATCCATACGATATGATTGTTGATAGGCATGGCTTTATATGGATTACTTCATTGAGTAACGGGCTATTTTATACCAATATAAATGCACATCAGTTTAACAAACAATACACTTCCCACAATATTCTTTCTTGTAATTCATCAAAAAACAATAATACTATTTGGGCAGGGACTACCGGTAAAGCCGGGAAATTATTATCCATTGATTTAATTGGTCACCAGGTGAAGGAATTTAATTATTCACTGCAAACTGATATGGATATCGAGTTCATGAAAGATGTTTTTGAAAGTGATGATAATAAGGTCTGGATAATTGGTTATCACAATTTATTCTATTTGGACATTCATACCAATCAAGTTTTTAACTATTCTAAATTCAACACAGAGGAATTTAATATAAACAAACCACATAAAATAACTTTTGTTAGTGGTGAATTAAACAATAAAAATGAAATATGGATAGGTACTAAATTTCATGGACTGTTCAAAATCAATACGGCAGATGAGACCATAGAAAATTTCTTTTTTACGGATACTTCCAGAAAAGATGTATATTTTGAAGATTTTATATTTACCCTATTCGAAGATAGCCAAAAAAGGGTTTGGTATGGTTCAGCAGAATTTGGTTATGTTGATCCGAAAGATAATACCATTGTTAATTTTTCTTACTCAAGCGATATTCCGAATTCGACCATAAGTTTAAAAAACGTTATGGCAATAACAGAAACCGAAGATAATAACATATGGTTAGGAACAGGAAACACAGGGATAGGAGTTATTAAAATGATGGATGACTCCATAACTTTTATTCGGTCATATTCAAAAATTGATGGCTTAGTGGATGATCGCATCCGATCGTTGAGTGCTGATAATTCAGGAAATATTTGGGCAATCACATCCAAGGGTTTAAGTAAAATAAATCCTCGAAATAATACCATCCAAAATTATGATTCCGAATATGGATTAAATAATTTATCCTGTATCTGCCCGGCAAAAAATGGAGAAATATTTATGGGAACAAATAACGGATATTATGTGTTTGACCCCGAAAAAATCAAACCTGTTCAAAATTACCCCAAACCTTATATAAAAACGATTAAAGTATTTGATAAACCATTGGAATTGGGAACATCCCGAGATGATCCATTATCACTTAATTTTAGTTATAAAGAAAACTTCTTTTCCATTGAATATAGCACTATCAACTATTTTAATTCGGAGCGTACCGAATACCGGTATATGTTGGAGGGTTTAGATGAAGACTGGCGTTATGCGGGTAAGAGAAAATATATAAGTTACACGAACTTATCGGGTGGTTACTACAAATTCAGATTAAAAGTTATAGATGGAGAAGAATTAATTATTCCGATTTTTATTCAAACACCTTTTTGGAAAACCTGGTGGTTCATAGGATTATTAATTATCGCATTTATTTCCCTGTCACTTTTAATACATTTTTACCGGTTAAAACAAATCCAAAAACAAGAAAATCTCAAATCGTTGTATAATAAAAAAATAAGTCAACTTGAAATGAAAGCGCTTCGTGCCCAGATGAATCCGCATTTTCTTTTTAACAGCTTAAATTCCATCCGTTATTATATTCTAAAAAATGAAAATGAAAATGCTTCAGATTATATCACCAAATTTTCCCGATTATTACGCTTGATCTTAAGTAATTCCAGGCAAAATCAAATTAGTCTTAAAGATGAGCTTCATGCGCTTAAAATTTATATTGATTTCGAACGGATGCGATTTAATAATAAGTTTGAATATGAAATTAATATAGCTAAAGAAATAAATTCCGATGTTATTAAAATACAACCGATGATCATTCAGCCATTTGTTGAAAATGCCATCTGGCACGGATTGATGCCAAAAAAAGGAAATGGCAAATTATTGGTGAATATTGAAAAAAATGATGGATCACTCAAAATTATGGTTATTGATAACGGCATAGGAAGAATAAAAGCGAAAGAACAAAAAGATCACATGTTAGCAGAATCTAAATCCTATGGTTTGAAAATCACACAAGACCGAATGCAGTTGATGAAAAAGATTAGAGATAAGAAATCAAATTTTGAAATTATAGACCTCTATAACGAAAAAAATGAATCTGTTGGAACAAAAGCAATTATAACCTATGATATCTGACAGTTTTTAACAACAACCTTAAACAAGGATATATGATCTTAAAAGCTATAATAGTAGACGATGAACAACATAGTCTGCAAACCACTGAACTTCTTATACAAAGGAATTGCCCTAATGTAACTATCATAGGCATGGCAGAATCTGCCGAGATTGGAATACGGATGATCAATGATTTAAAACCTGACCTGGTTTTTTTGGATATCGCTATGCCGGTTATGAACGGAATTGAAATGTTGCAATATTTAAATTACACTTCTTTCGAAATTATATTTACAACTGCATTCGACGAATATGCTGTAAAAGCATTTAAAGTAAATGCGATTGATTACCTTCTAAAACCAATTGAATCAAGCGAGCTCATTGAGGCTGTTGAAAAAGTTCAGCAAAAGATTGATAAAAATGAACATTATCATAAAATAGATGAACTTCTAAAAACAATAGATATACCAGGTATTAGAAAAAACAAAGTTGCATTACCGATTGATGGGAAAATACAAATAGTACCATACGATTCCATTATTTATTGCCAGGCAGATAGCAACTATACTTTTATTTTCTTTATTAATAATAAGAAGGTTATCATGAGTAAAACACTTAAAGAAGTAGAAAAGCTACTCGAACATCCAAATTTTTTCAGGGTTCAAAATTCTTATCTTGTAAACCTTAACCATATTAAGGAATACATACGAGGTGAAGGAGGCGAATTAATTATGAGCAATGGTCATGAAGTCCGGGTTTCCCGAAATAAAAAAGAGCAATTATTAAAATTATTATCATAAAAAAATAACACCGGATTCAAGTCATCCTATACTTTCTCTTATTATTACTAAAATATTATCGCATTTTATTCCCCTAAACAAGCAAATTACTAAATACAGGTTTTTTTACCCATGCATAGTATAGTATATTTAGGCTTCTATAATCCTACTTAATTTAAATGCTATTATGAAAAAAATAATACTTGTTAATCCGATCAATTACCTCGTTTATTTAAGCGGTTTTTTTATCCTATTTCTGACATTTTTATTAATGCAAACAGTTAATGGGCAAAATTTGGATCGATCCAATTTTGATTACTGGCACCAAAAAATGACCGCCCCTGACATGAATTATTACCAACTGGTGGAAGAGTTTGAAAACTATTGGAAATATAAGGACAAAACTAATGTAAAAGGCACCGGGTACAAACAATTTAAAAGATGGAAAGAAGCCATGAGCGGGATGATAGGACCTGATGGAAAGGTCATCCCTACGAGCTACTTTAAGAATGAATATTCAAAATTCAATCAGCTATATGGAGACAAAGGTATTGTTGGTACATGGGACTTTGTAGGTCCGGAACAGGTCCCTGTGATTCCAGGAACCAGTAAAAAATTCGGAATTGGAAGGATGACCTGCATTGCCTTCCATCCTACTGATCAGAACACCATTTATGTGGGAACCAATACTTCAGGCATCTGGAAAACAACTACAGGTAGCAACAATTGGACAAACCTGAATACCGACCAGCTAATGCATTTTGGTGTATCAGCAATAGCAATTCATCCTTCTAATCCTGAGATTATCTACTTAGGAACAGGTGACAGGGATTCATACATGGTACCGGGTCAGGGGGTGTGGAAATCAACAAATGGGGGTCAAATATGGAACCAACTCAGTTCAGCTATGGACACTTTATTGGTTTCTGAAATCCTAATACAACCAAACTGGTCTGAAGTTTTATTGGCAGGAACACAAAAGGGAATTTACAAATCATCTAATAGTGGAATAACATGGACTAAAACTACAGCAATTAATAATGTAAAGGATATGGTATATAAACCCGGTGACCCGGATATTGTTTATGCTACGGCTAATGGTAAGTTTTACAGATCTGAAGATTCGGGGAATAGTTGGGTGCTTATTAGCTCGACTTCTATGCCAACATCAGGAAGATGGGTAATTGCAGTAACACCCGAATATCCGGATCGGGTATACTTTTTTACTGAAAAAGACAGTAAATATTATGGTTTTTTCAGATCGCTGAATAGTGGCCTGGATTTCTACCAAATAACAACTAATGGTATTCATCACAATAAAGCTCAAGGCGGTTTCAACTTAACAATTGCTATAGACCCAACAGACATAAATAATATATATGCCGGAATGGTATGGTTATTTAAATCTACAGATGGGGGGACAAACTGGTCAGCAATTACTGATGTTGATTATGAGACACATCCTGATTATCATGCATTGGAATTTTCTCCACATACGAATCACCTTTATATCGGAAATGATGGTGGGCTTTTTTTCACTTCAGATAACGGAAACACGATTTCATGTATAAGTGATGGATTAAATATTACCCAGGTTAACCGGCTGGCGATTAGCGAAGCTAACCCTGATATTTTTCTGGCTGGATTAAATGACAATGGAACAATAACTCCGGTTTCAGGGAATTATGACAGAGTATATAGTGGAGATGGAATGAAATGTGAAATTGATTATACCAACAACCAATACATGTATACTAGCGCACAAGGTAGTCATATTATTCGTAGTACATCAGGACAAAATGGAGGATGGTATACTATCACTGACAGTGCCACACAGATACCTGAAAGAGCCGGGTGGTTTAGGCCTTACATTCTTGATCAAGATGATCCGAATATAATGTTCGCCGGGAATAATAATATATGGAGAACTTCTAATGTGAAAGAAATAAACCACACAAATGTTGTTTGGGAAAATATATCGGATGGCCAGCTATCTGATGACGTAATTGAACATATGGAACAATGTACGGCTGACGGAAAAATTATTTATATAACCAAAGGTGATGGTAGCAGGGTATACAGAACAAACAACGCATATAGTACAAATCCCCAGTGGGCAGAAATTCCGAAACCCTATGGTGAACAAATAACCTCATTTGAAACTCATCCTACAGATACTAACATTGTATATATATCAACCAAAGAAAAAAACCTCTTAAAATCAACTGATCAAGGGATTACCTGGACTTCAATAAAAGAGAATCTTCCGGATTTACCATTATATTGTGTTCTCTATCATATCGGTAGTAATGAAGGATTATTTGTCAGTACAATGTCTGGGATTTATTACAAAGATGCAGAAATGAACGATTGGGTTGAATTTAAAAGTGACTTACCAAAAGTTCCCGTTAAAATCATGAAAATTATCTATTCTACTGAATCAGACAAATTATATGCAGGCACATGGGGAAGAGGAATATGGAAGACGGATGTGCTGCCTGTTATGAAACCAAACCTGACCATCAATGCAGCCGCTGCAAATGTAACGGATACTGATGTGGAAATTAATGTGGGATTATACAATGATTCTGAAATGAATGATGCAGATTCTTATGTAGTAGGATATTATTTATCTTCCAACCAAATCATCAGTACCGGGGATAGAAAAATTGGCGAGGATACTATTGTATCTCATCCGCATGGTGTGATTATCGGTGAAAGTTGTAATGTTGATGTGAGGTTTGAAGAACCGGAAATCCCTCCCGGCACCTATTATATTGGCGCTTATACTGATATTTATGATGACGTTATTGAGACCAATGAAATTGATAACAACATTACCTGTTCCTCCCAGGTAACCATTTCTGATCCGCCTCCTGCACCTTTGAATGTTCAAGCTTCAGATGGAGATTATTATGATAAAATATACGTTGACTGGGATGCCCCTTCAAGCCCTTATATTTTGTATTACAGAATTTATAGAAATACTACAAATGATCAAAATTCAGCAATTCCACTTGGTGACACGTGGACTAATTCAACTTTTTTTAATGATAATGTTCCTATCAATGGAGTTGATTACTATTATTGGGTTAAAGCTGCAGATAACAACCTGGGATTAAGAGTAGGATCATTTAGTCAATACGATGTTGGTTGGCAATTCTTATTACCTCCTGAAAATTGTGCGGCTTCAAAAGGCCAATTTGATAACCATATAGAAATCACATGGGATATTGTTGATGGAACAAATTTTACAGTTTTTAGAAATACAGTTTTTGATTTTGCGACAGCTACACAATTATATAGCTACTGGACTCCGTTTACTAAAGATTATGATTATGATGTAGTGCTGGGAACGACCTATTATTACTGGGTAAAATCGGCAATGAGTGATGCCGGTTACAGGGCTTCTCCAGGGCACAGCAACGGATCTTCAGGATATTTAGCCCTGGTAGATGCACCAATAGCCATAGCAAGCGACGGCACTACTACGGAGGGTATTGATGTTAGCTGGAATTCAATTGAAGGAATAACTTATTACAGATTATTTTCAAATACTGTGGATGATACAAGTACGGCAACTTCTGTTACATATTGGATTAGTGACACCAGTTTTCTCGACGGGACAGCCAACTGGGGAATGTATCATTATTATTGGGTGAAAGCTTCTATGGATCCCAATTGTAATATTACTTCGGGTTATGGTGAAAGCGATACAGGCTGGAGAAGTTTTTACCCTGCCGATGATGTGCAGGCAAGCAATGGTGGTTCTACAGATCATATAGAAATTACCTGGGACAACTCTTATTATAAAGATTATTACCAGGTTTACAGAAGTGAAAATCCGGCATCTTCCACAGCTTTACCTGCAAGTGGTTGGGAAGAACATGCAACAGGTGTCGCACAAAATCATTATGATAGTACAGCAGCAGCAGGCACTTATTTTTATTGGGTTAAAATATCCGATGATCCGAATGGTGAGTTTATTAGTGACTTTAGTAGTTACGATTGGGGATGGAGGAAACTGGAAACACCTGCAGTTTATGCAACCTATGGTACATATAGTGATAAAATTGTTGTAACATGGGATTCTGTACCCGGTGCCAGTACTTATTTTCTTACCAGAAGCCAGGGTGGGGATCATGATACACTTTCAGAATGGACCGACACACTAAATTACATGTTTGAAGATTATAATATCAACCTGAATGAGCAATATACTTATTGGTTGAAAACAGCTATTAACCATAGTGGTTTGCGGCCCAGTGAAACAGGATTTACCCCTGGATTTGCCGGAGAATGTGGAAACCTAATTGATGATCCGGAATATCGAACTGTTTATTTACATGGTACAACTCTCGAAATAACTCAAAGAGTGATTAATGAAGGGCCATTCCCGCTTTTAAACCCGGAGGTGACTTCATTTTCATTATGTGAATTCCTGGATTACTATACCGGCATTGTGCATAACATAGGAACTGTCATTATTAATCCACTTGATGTAGGTGAATACCAGGATGTATCTTTGATTGTAAACCTTGACACTTTGGCAACTGCCCCTGTGGACTACGGTACATGGTGGATTTTAAATATTATGCCATTTGGTTCGGCAAACTGCCAAACAAACTTTGTTGATGATGTTGTATTATGGGATACAATTCCTGTAAATTATACAGACGCCCTTTATGGCAATTATACGATTGGAGGGTTTTTCCTTGATTATCTATCATTTTCTGATGCTGTATCAGATTTGATAAATAAAGGTATTTCAGATGATGTAACCTTTAATGTCTGTCCAGGTACTTATTATGAACAAATCTCAATTCAGGCAATAAATGGTGCAGGGCCAAACCGTACAATCATATTTCAATCAGATCCGGCTCTGACAGATACAGCAGAGATTACTTATACAAGCAATACTGATAATTACACAGTACAATTTGATGGATGCTCCTACATTGCTTTTCAAAACCTAAAAATTTCTTCTCCCGGATATACCAATAATGTTTCAACCTATGGTAAGGTAATATCCTTTATTAATGATGCACATCATATATCAATTTTAAATAATAAAATTTCAGGTACAGCTGATTTTTCATTTAACTCCACTGACAATTGTGTTATTTATTACGACAATTCTCCATGTCATGATTTAGTTATCAATGATAACGAAATATTAAATGGTTCCTACGGGATATATTTTCATGGTGTGGGTGAAGGTGTAAACCTTAGTACTGGAGTGTGGATTGAGAACAATGTTATAAAAAACTTCAACCATATGGGAATTACCCTAAAATATCAGCAATCGCCTATCATTTACAACAACATTATTTATTATGGATCAACCTATCTAACACAATGTTATGGAATAAATTTAGAAAATATTGAGGATGGATTTGATATTCGAAATAATAAGATTACTATGGAGCCTTGTTCACAGATTAACATTGGCATGAATCTACAACATTGCACCGGTAGTATTGGAAATAAGGGGATCGTCGGAAATAATTTTATTGCCATGATATCAGCTGCAAATCCAATATATGGATTGATTATCTACAATGTAACTGAAACGGATGTTCTTTATAACAGCATGAATATAACAGGCGATATAAATCCCGATAATTTTTGCATAAATATAGCCTGTACAGATGGCTTTGTTGAGGATTATAACAACAGGCTTATAAATAACATTTTTGCAAACGAAACAAATGGGAATTGTATCCTTTATTCTGATGCTGCAATACTCGATGATTATCTAACTGAATGTGACTTCAATGATTATTACTTTACAGGAATAAGTATCGGACAATATGGTTATGGAAACAACATCCCTGATCTAAGTTCCTGGGTAACAGTTTCAGGCTTTGATAATAATTCCTTAAATATTTACCCGGAGTTTTTCTCTGACACTGATCTCCATACCTTCTGCTTAGAACTGAATGGGATGGCTAGTGTACAATCAGAAATATATTATGATATTGATTTTGAATATAGAAGTCAGTCAAATCCCGACATTGGTGCAGATGAATTCACCCCTCAACCAATTGTGTATGATCTGGAATTATATGAATTTTTAGCCCCGACATCAGGATCAAGCCTTGGAAGTGAGGAATTAATCACAGTTTATATAACCAATGAAGGAACAGAAGATCTTTGGGATGCACCGGTAAATTACAGTATTAATGGTGAAGCTCCGGTTTATGAAGTAATTACTGAAATATTATTTGCTGGTGGGGAATATGAATATACATTTACAAATACAGCTGATTTATCCCAACCTGGCCTTTATGAAATTATTGCTTCTATCAACCATCCCGATGACCAATTTCTTGGGAATAACAGCGATACCCTTATTGTTGAACATTACCACCCTGATTTATGCGTGGACAACCTGTATGTTTATGGATGTTTTTATTTTTTTTCGTATTACCAAATTACCGACTTCTCACTTAACACGATAAACCATTTGGAAACAGGATGTAGTGATAATGCTTATGGAGATTTTACATTCCTTTCTACAGACCTTGAACAAAATGGTTCCTACACAATGGAAGTTAAATTAAGTCGTCATTATATGTATGTCTCCATGTGGATTGATCTAAATGACGATTATATATTTGATCCATCTGAAATTTTTGTAAATGGACTGTATTGTCCAATACCCAATACCACTTATTCTTCAACTGTAAATATTCCTGCATCAGCCCAAACCGGACAACACCGGATGAGGATAAGGAGTGTTTATAATGAAAGTAATCCGGATCCATGTACACAATATAATTTTGGTGAAGTTCATGACTATACTGTCAATATTATTAATGAGGTTGTACAGGAGTTTGATTTGGACTTGAAAGTTTATCTTCATGGCCCGTTTAACGAATCGGAAATGAATACTGACTTAAACTCTATACTTCCATTAGGTCAACCATACAACACCTCGCCATGGAATTATTTGGGCAGTGAAACAACTACATTGATCCCAAATCCGAATATTGTTGACTGGATACTTGTTGAATTGCGTGATACAACGGATGCTTCAATTGCAACACCAGGTACCACAATAGCTCAACAGGCAGCCTTCATTCTAAAAGACGGTTCTGTGGTCGATATGGACGGCTCATCCAATCTTCAATTCAGCAATTCAATCATTCAATCATTATTTGTAGTCATCTGGCACAGGAACCACATCGGAATTATTTCTTCTAATCCTTTAATAAGAATTGGCGAAGTATATTCATATGACTTTACAATTGATGATTTACAAGTCCTCGGTGGAAGCTTAGGATATAAAGAACTTATTCCCGGGACATGGGGCATGGCCAGTGGAGATGGTGATGCCAATGGATTGGTTGAATCTGATGATAAAACAAACATCTGGTTACCTGATGTTGGAACAAACGGATACAAAGTTTCAGACTTTAATATGGATACTCAGGTTGATAATAAAGACAAAAACGATATTTGGCATTTTAATTCAGGAAAGGATAGCCAGGTACCTTACTAACAGGAAAAATATCGAAAGGAGTTATTCAACTTCATACAGATAACATTTAGGAAGGTACTCTTAATACATCTTCGCAAACAAACCGTAACAGTATGAAAAGAAAGTGCAAAATACCCTAAACGCTATTTTTTAGTTCCATACAAAAGCAACGCAGAGCAATGTGATGTTTATGTGTTTAGTATATATCAAAATTTCATTTTCGGCTATGGATTTATAACGGAAATAATTGTTGATACCCATAAAGCTGGCTATAAAATCAGTTTTCGTTTGCAGAGAAGTAAATCTCATTAACCGCTTTTATAGCCCTGTCAGAGAAAAAATCACCGGAAGGGAACAACCTGAAAGCACCGCCATCTCTTTCTTCAGGATAGTAGATCAGTAACACTTCCGATTGGTCGTTCCGGTTCATCAATTCACTGTATGTGTAAACACCCCGGTAACCATCACGTGCGGCAGTAACAAAAATACCCGTACGCAGGTTTTCCTTAGTCAAGCTGGTAAATCTCCCTAAAATATCTTTCAACATAGCACCATTAAACGGTTGTGTGCTGTGAATGCCACGTCCTCTTCCGTAGAATATTGTGGGGTAGTTTTGCAGTTTTATTCCTTCCGGCAAAGCAGTAAGTGTCTCTACCTGATTGTTTTCAACAAAGATATTCAATTCGGCTGAATACAACGGTTTCAAGCCCTTCATGGTTTCGAACGATTTAGGATAGGATTTTACTGTGATTTTTACCGGTGAAGAAATATTCCTTTCAGTGATCAGGTCGGTGGCAACGATGAGTTTACTATCGGTAGGTATCGGCCATAGGTCTTTTGTCCTGGATGGCACAATACGCATTACCTGAATGGCAATAATAATTTCATGCAAATGAACCGGGTAAAATATCTC
>JAUVJI010000043.1 GCA_030596605.1 Bacteroidales bacterium | reverse complement strand
CGCGTTAATTCTGATTTATCTTTTGCAGAAATACTTATCTTTGCTCTTTGGCTTAACCTCATGTTTTTTTGCCAAAGATACAAAAATATTTCTATTTGCAATATTATATTAAGAACGCTGTACTAGACACTAATAACATTAAAAAAGCACTAATGCTTATCAATGGTTTCCGAATGCCAACTACACCAACAATAGAATCAGAAACCGGAAAACAAAGAAAGAAGGCCTTTAACAAAGGGAAATAGAACCTCTCTCATACCATAGAGTTATATAAGATCATTAATAATTACTACCAGATAGACAATAGTGGTGTGTATTATCGGATTAATTAAACTGCATCAAAATTTATAGTTTTGATGAAAATGATTAATGCACTTCCAGAGTTTTCCTCATCATAAACCATCTGGTTATTTTGGTTTCTTAACTGACACAAGTCTAAGCCCTGTGGTAAAGCGTGGCTGACTTGTGCCATCACTGAATATTTCAACCTTTGCTTATTCTTCAATTATCAATTAACAAATAACCAATTAACCAATTTTCAATTCACCCCTCCTTCTCCATTCCCACTCTACGAAAACAATAATTATTACCGTTTTCGGATAGTGATTCTTTTTCTAATAAATTTTATAAACAATTGATTGTTAATAAAGTGCATCTTGATGACCATTTTGGTACGCTTTTGTAATAATGGAATGCTCAATCGAGAAAAAAGCAAATCAAGTCTAAATTTTTGGTAAGGTGAAAATGGAAATTAATAAACAAGAATTATCTAAACAGGAATTGGATGAAACAAGGGAGAGTTTTTCAAAGAGTCTTTTTTACATCCAGTTGATAAGCTTGGTTCTGGCAATTTTAAGTTTCTTTTTAATTAAGTAAAATATTAACTAAAAACATAAAAAGGTGATTACATCATTAGACTTTCAAAATTTGACTGAAGACTTAAAGAGTTATGTACTCCTGAACAACGGTCAGCACGTGGCAGAAAGAAATTATAGTATTTACAGTATTCAACTTTATGCTGTTTATGGTTTTTATGTTGAAGTATTTTATTTGCCGGGATCGGACGAAATAGACCAGATACTGGCAGTCAATTCATCTGAAGTGCTTGAGTTGTACCTGGATAGTATTGATATTACAGATATTTACATGTAGAATTTTTTGGAAGAAATTTAAACTTCTTCTTTTTCATAATTCTCTTTATAATACCTCCTTGAGAACGTCAAGGGGGTATTTACTTTTTCCGAAGGGCATAGATACCTGAACACCTGCAATCTCTTTTTTTAATTCCCTTATTGTTTCCCTAGCAATTTCAAGGCCCATTTCACGTGCTTCTTCTTTTGATTTGGTGGTATACATTCTTTTCATGATATTATCAGGTACGCTGGCTCCGGGTACCTCATTGTTCATGAACTCAGCATTCCGTATACTTACCAGTGGCCAGATACCTGCAATGATTGGGATTTTAACATGCTCTATGCGTTTCATGAATTGAAAAAATAGGTCATTGTCGAATACCGGTTGGGTAATGGCATATTCTGCACCTGCTTTCACCTTCCATTCAAAGCGTCTGATTTCATAATCAAGGTCAATGGCGCCGGGATTAACCCCAACACCAATAAAAAAACCTGTCGGTTTATCAATGGGATTGCCACCGAGGTCATAGCCTGAATTCAGATAATTGACCACATTGGTTAATCCAATTGAATCCACATCAAAAACTGCTGTTGCATCAGGGTATGTCCCCATTTTCGGTGGATCACCAGTAATGATAAGAATATTATTGATACCTGCTGCATAAGCACCGAGCATGTCACCCACCATCCCCAATAAATTCCTGTCGCGGCATGCATAATGCAAAATCACCTCCATGTCTGCTTGTTGCTGGATCAGGAGAGAAAGATAACTTGCTCCCATTCGCGATAATGCCCTTGGCCCGTCCGGAATATTAATGGCATCCACACCGGCTTCTTTAAACAATTTTGCCTGTTCTACCGGTACCCTGGGATCCGTTCCCCTGGGTGGTACTATCTCCACTGAAGTAACAAATTCACCATTGCATATCTTTTTCGAAAAGTTAGATTTGTCACAAGTAGGAACGGCTTCAACCATTTTTTCAATGGTTTTAACCTGGATATTTTTATGAATGATTTTTTTGGGTTGAATGGATTGGACTGCCTTTCGCATCTGTTTGATGAAGGATGGATCAGTTCCGCAGCAACCCCCAACAATCGTGGCCCCAGCCTGGATGAATCTTCTTGTATATTCTGCAAAGTATTCGGCAGATGCAAGATAGATGTTTCTTCCTTCAACATTAACAGGGGTTCCTGCATTGGGCATTATACTTATCGGGACTTCCACCACATCTTTCATTTTTTCCAGGGCATCGAGCATAGGTTTTGGCCCCACACTGCAATTAATTCCTATTACATCTGCTCCCCATTGAACCATCTTTGAAGCAAATAATTCTGGTGGTGTTCCAAACAATGAGTTACCATCATTTCCAATTGTCATTTGAGCAATCACCGGAATATCATAAGTTTTCTTTATCGCTAGTATCGCCTGCTGAATAAGGTGTAGATCTGAAAATGTTTCCAGAATAATTAAATCAACACCGGCTTCAATAAGGCCTTTAGCCTGCTCCAGGAATATTTCTTTGGCTTCTTCTTCTGACAAGGGTCCCCAAGGCTCCAGCCTCAGATTCAACGGACCTATGGACCCCGCAACATAAATATCTTCTCCGGCAGCTTCACGTGCAATTAGAGCGCCTTGATTATTAATTTCATAAATTTTATCTTCAAGGCCATGTTTCTGAAGTTTAAGCCTGTTAGCACCGAAAGTATTAGTTTCAATTACTTCCGCTCCTGCCTCAACATAAGCCTGGTGAATTTCTTTAATAAGGCCGGGGCGTGATAAATTCAGTTCATCGTAACAACTATTGATAAAAATACCCTTGTTATAAAGCTCAGTTCCTATGGCTCCGTCAAAAAGGATAAGGTTATCCTTAATATATTCTTTGAATGGTATTCGCATTGATTTAGTTTTTCTTTCTTCTAATCGTTATATATTTCCTTCAATTGGCTATTTATAGTTCAAATTGGCATTCAGCCATTTTTCAATCTGGCCAACACTTTCTTCCTTTCTTTTTGAATAATCTTCAACCTGATCTTTTCCAACCTTCCCTACATTAAAATATTGTGAAACTGGATGGGCAAAGTAATAACCACTGACAGATGCTGCAGGATACATGGCAAAATTTTCGGTTAGTTTAATTCCTGTCTTTTCTTCTGCTTCAAGTAAATTGAAAAGAACCTTTTTCTCCGAATGTTCAGGACAAGCCGGGTACCCGGGAGCAGGTCGGATGCCCTTGTATTCTTCTTTCAACATGCCATCCAATTCAAGATTTTCATCAGAGACATACCCCCAGAATTCCTTCCTTACTTTTTCATGTAATAGTTCTGCAAACGCTTCAGCCTGGCGATCAGCCAATACTTTCAGCATAATGCTACTATAATCATCATGATCTTTTTCAAACTTTTCCGACCATTTTTCAAGGCCAATACCCGCTGTAACTGCAAAGAATCCCAGGTAATCATTCATTCCTGATTCTTTTGGGGCGATAAAATCTGCCAATGATAGATTAGGGAGATTATCAAATTTCTGTTGTTGGTTTCGCAAAAATCGAAAAGTAGCCAAAGTTTTCGATCCGGATTCATTAGCATAAATCTCAACATCTTCACCAATTGAATTAGCGGGATAAAATCCGATTACTCCATTAGCCTCCAGCATTTGTTTTTCTATAATTTTATCAAGTAATTGATTGGCATCGTTAAACAGTTTTTTAGCGGCTTCACCTTTTACAGGATCGTTGAATATTTTTGGATACTTACCATTTAATTTCCAGGCATGAAAAAAGAATGTCCAATCAATGAATTTTCTGAGTTCTTCCAACCGATAAGAATAAAAAAACTTATTTCCAATGAAAGAAGGCTTCACAATGTCTGATTCCGACCATTGTATATTAAGTTTGTTCTTTATGGCCTCCTGGTAAGATATATATTTGCTTTCAGTCTTCTTTGCATCATGCTGCTCTTTTAATTTTTGATATTTCTCTTTGATAGTATCAGCATAATTTTGTTTCTGTTCTTCTGATATCAGACTGGCAGAAACACCTACACTTCTTGAGGCATCGCGAACATGTATGACCGGAGCGCTGTACTGAGGAGTAATCTTTACGGCTGTATGAATTTCAGAAGTTGTAGCGCCTCCAATTAAAAGAGGGATATTCATTCCCTTACGTTCCATTTCTTTTGCAACATGAACCATCTCTTCCAATGATGGGGTTATTAAACCGCTAAGACCAAGTATATCTGCTTTTTCATCAAGAGCAACTTTTAATATCTTTTCTGCCGGCACCATAACACCCAGATCGACAACTTCGAAATTATTACAAGCCAAAACTACTCCAACAATATTTTTACCTATGTCATGGACATCTCCTTTTACTGTTGCCATCACAATTTTACCGGCTGATTTAACTTTTCCGTCTCCCTGTTCAGCTTCAATATAAGGAAGCAGTTTTGCTACCGCTTTTTTCATTACACGGGCGCTTTTCACTACCTGCGGCAAAAACATTTTACCTGAACCAAACAGATCTCCAACCAAATTCATTCCATCCATCAATGGCCCTTCTATTATATCCAGCGACCGTGGATAATTAATCCTGGCTTCCTCAACGTCTTCTTCGATATAATCGGCAATACCCTTAACCATTGCATGCTTTATTCTCTCTTTTACATTTCTTCCCCTCCATTCATCAATTTTTTCAACAGATTCTTTGGTATCTTTCACTTTTTCCGCATAAGTGATCAGCCTTTCATTAGCGTCTTTCCTCCTGTTTAGAATAACATACTCTACCAGTTTTAACAGATCTTGTGGAATCTCATCATATACCTGCAACATTCCGGCATTTACAATACCCATATCAAGTCCGGCATTAATAGCATGAAAAAGGAAAGCTGAATGCATGGCCTCCCTCACTACATTATTGCCCCTGAATGAGAATGACAGGTTGCTGGTACCGCCACTTACTTTTGCATATGGTAAATTATCTTTGATCCACCTGGTAGCATTAATAAAATCAACAGCATAGTTATTATGTTCATCCATGCCTGTGGCAACGGTGAGAATGTTAGGATCAAAAATAATATCCTCAGGTGGGAATTTAACTGTTTTCGTGAGGATATTATAAGCACACTGACAAATTTCAATTTTTCTTTCATATGTTGATGCCTGCCCTTCTTCATCAAAAGCCATTACGATAACTGCGGCACCAAAATCCCTTATTTTTGAAGCATGTTTAATAAATTCTTCTTCGCCCTCTTTCAAACTAATGGAATTAACAATGGCTTTTCCCTGTACGCATTTTAATCCGGCCTCAATCACTGACCACTTCGAAGAATCGATCATAATGGGGACTCTCGCTATATCAGGTTCAGAAGCGATCAAATGAAGAAATTCAACCATGACTTTTTCCGAATCAAGCATGGCATCATCCATATTGATGTCGATAACCTGGGCTCCATTTTCAACTTGTTGTTTGGCAACTGACAGGGCTTCTTCATACTTTTCTTCACGGATCAACCTGGCAAATTTTATTGAACCGCTTACATTGGTACGTTCACCGATATTAATAAAATTACTCCCTTTATAAACAATCAATGGTTCTAAACCGCTCAGTTTAAGGTTATGTTTTATTTGAGGTTTTTTTCGAGGTTCAGCTTTTTCTGCCAGTTTTACAAATTCCCTGATATGATCAGGAGTTGTTCCACAACAGCCTCCAATTATATTTGCAAATCTGTTATCCAGAAAATCTTTCAGATGTCCTGCCATCAATTCCGGTGTTTCATCATATTCCCCGAATTGATTGGGCAATCCTGCGTTCAGATGGACACTGACATAAAATGGAGCCTTTTCAGAAAGTTCCTCAAGGTAGGGCCGTAAATCCTTTGCCCCAAGGGCACAATTTAATCCAACAGTGAACAAATCCAGGTGGGAAACAGAATTCAGAAATGCTTCGGTCGTTTGCCCCGATAGTGTTCTTCCACTTGCATCTGTGATAGTACCTGATACCATTACAGGAATATCCATTCCTTTTTCCAACATCGCATCTTTTACTGCAATCATTGCAGCTTTTGCATTTAAAGTATCGAATACCGTTTCAATCATTAATATGTCAACACCACCATCAATCAGCCCTGATGCTTGCTCTTTGTAGGCAATATATAATTCATCGAATGTTACTCCACGGAATCCCGGATTATTTACATCCGGTGATAAAGAAGCTGTTCTATTGGTAGGGCCCATTGAACCTGCAACAAAACGAGGTTTTCCATTTTCCTCTACTGAGAATTTCTGAGCAATTTTTTTTGCAATCTTTGCAGAGACCAGATTAAACTCATAAGCTAAATTTTCCATATGGTAATCGGTCAATGAAATCCGGTTGGCGTTAAAAGTATTGGTTTCAATGATATCAGCCCCGGCCTCCAGGTATTTTTCATGGATTTCATTTATGATTTGTGGTTGTGTTATGGAAAGCAGATCGTTGTTCCCTTTCAAATCATGTTGAAAGTTAGCAAAGCGGTCTCCCCTGAAATCCTCTTCTGTCAGCTTGTACTGCTGGATCATCGTACCCATTGCACCGTCAAGCACAAGAATTCGCTTTTCTATCTCATTATACAGGGGTTTATTCATTAAAAATGTTTTAATTCCAAACTAAATTAATACAAAACAAGTAAATAACTTAAGTTTCTCTAAAAAATTCTGATTTTCTATTTCACATTCCTGTATCTTTGTTTTGATTTATAAACAGATATACTAGCATTAATGTTTGAAATAAAAGAGGTTAAATCGGATAAAGACATACATCAATTTGTAAAAATTCCATTTGTGCTTTACAAGGGAGATCCCTTTTGGATACCACCGATAAAAAAAGATGAGTTCAATCAGTTAAAACCGGAGACGAATCCTTCATATGAATTTTGTGATGCAAAATTTTGGATTGCTGCAAAGGATGGAAAACTCATAGGCCGAATTGGTGCAATCATAAATCATGACTATAACAAGAAGATCGGTAAAAAAATGGGACGTATTGCACGTGTGGAGTTTATTGATGATGATGAAGTTTCGGCTGAATTATTTAAAACAGCTGAAAACTGGCTTAAAGAAAAGGGAATGGAGGCAGTTCACGGCCCCCTTGGTTTTAATAATCTTGATATTCAGGGGCTGCTGATCGAAGGATTTGATTATTTGCCTTCCATTGCTTCAACATATCATAAACCTTACTATAAGGAACATTTTGAAAAATTGAGTTATACCAAAGAAAATGACTGGGTTGAATTTCGATTAACTCTTATTGAAAAAGCCCGGGAAAAAGCCAGCAGGGGAGCTGAGTTAATAAAAAAACGTTATGGATTTGAAGTTTTGAGATTTAATAGTAACAAGGAATTACATAAGTATACTAATACGGTTTTTAAAATACTGAATGAGGCCTTTCAAGACCTGCCATATGTATCGCGCTTTAATGATAAACTAATTAAGCTGTATACCTCAAAATATTTCAAGGTGCTTAATCCCAGGTTTGTCAGAATGGTAAAAAAGGACGATCAGTTAATTGCATTTATTGTAGGTATCCCTTCCCTTTCCAGGGCCATGCAAAAAGCTAATGGGAAGCTTTTTCCAATAGGGTTTTACCATATATTAAAAGCGCTAAAGAACCCCAAAGTTATCGATTTGGTATTAACCGGTGTTTTGCCTGAATATCACAATGCCGGTGCTGCGGTCGTTCTTTTTGCCGAGTTACAGGATGAGATGATGAAAAAAGGTATTGACCAAATGGAAACTACAGGTATCTTTGAGACCAACCATAATGTTATCAGTAACTGGAAGAATTATGACCATATCCAGCACAAAAGAAGAAGATGTTATGTAAAACAACTTTAACAAGTTTTCTTTTATTCTGTTATACTTCTGAAACAATTAAAATTTCAAAATCAATCTTGAATATTTGCGTTATCTAAATAGCGAAAGTACTTGCACAAAATCTTATTTGGTAGTACAATGTAAGATTATTAAATTTGCACACTTTTTTAGTAAACATATTGTAAATTATTATAAGAAATTAAGTATTATGGAAACTTTAGTAGTTGATAAAACCCTGGCTTATAAGGTGGCCGATATTTCTTTAGCCGACTGGGGCCGCAAAGAAATAGAAATTGCAGAAAAGGAAATGCCCGGCCTGATGTCGATCCGAAAAAAATATAGTAAGGAAAAACCGTTGAAAGGAGCCAGGATTACAGGCTCTCTTCATATGACTATACAAACTGCTATCTTGATCGAAACACTTATTGAATTAGGTGCAGAAGTGCGGTGGGCAAGCTGTAACATATTCTCCACCCAGGACCATGCAGCTGCTGTAATTGCAGCAACAGGTGTTCCGGTTTTTGCGTGGAAAGGTGAAACCCTGGATGAATACTGGTGGTGTACTAACCAGGCTCTGACTTTTCCGGATGGAAATGGTCCGGATATGATCGTAGATGATGGTGGTGATGCCACATTATTACTCCATAAAGGCTTCGAAATTGAAGAGAATCCTGATTTGCTTAAAGAAAAATCAAACAATACTGAATTTAATTCTTTGATGAATCAACTTCGGAGTACTTATGTGGAAGACAAAACAAAATGGCATAAGGCTGCAAAAAAACTAAGGGGAATTTCGGAAGAGACTACCACTGGTGTACATCGTCTTTATCAAATGATGGAAAAGGGAAAGCTTTACGCACCAGCTATCAATGTGAATGATTCTGTAACTAAATCAAAATTTGATAATTTGTATGGATGTCGTGAATCGCTCGCTGATGGTATTAAGCGTGCAACTGATGTTATGGTGGCAGGTAAAGTTGTTGTGATTGCCGGTTATGGCGATGTAGGTAAAGGAAGCGCTAAGTCGATGAAAGGATATGGCGCTCGCGTACT
Source organism: Bacteroidales bacterium (assembly GCA_030596605.1). Lineage (GTDB taxonomy): Bacteria > Bacteroidota > Bacteroidia > Bacteroidales > JAADJA01 > JAADJA01. Next base: position 20,655 of record JAUVJI010000043.1, on the reverse strand, counting down.
GGTAACAGAAATTGACCCGATAAATGCGCTTCAGGCTGCAATGGAAGGTTTCGAAGTTATCACCATGGAGGACGCCGTAAAAGAAGGAAATATTTTTGTTACGGCTTCTGGTAACAAAGATGTGCTCACTGTTGAGCACATGCGACAAATGAAAGATCAGGCTATTGTTTGTAATATTGGCCATTTTGATAATGAGATTCAGGTAGAGCCATTAAATGAAGCTCCTGATGTGAAAAAGGTAAATATCAAACCACAAGTTGATAAGTATATTTTTCCTGATGGACATGAGATCTTTATGCTTGCAGAAGGTCGTTTGGTAAATCTGGGATGTGCTACTGGCCATCCATCATTTGTAATGAGTAATTCTTTCTCGAACCAAACGCTTGCACAATTGGAACTCTGGAAAAATGATTTTAAGGTGGATGTTTACCGCCTTCCAAAAAAATTAGATGAAGAGGTTGCTCGCTTACACCTCGAACAAATAGGTGTGAAACTGACAGTTATGACCAAAGATCAATCCGACTATTTAGGGATCCCAGTTGAAGGACCTTATAAGCCTGAGCATTACAGGTATTAGGAAAAAATAATAATATAAAGTTAAAGAGCCTTTAGTTCATGACAACTAAAGGCTCTTTTTTATAGCCAGGAAGGTCTAAGTTCGAAGCAATTTAATGTGGATTTGAAGAAATTCACTGTTTTTCAATATAGTCTCCGTTGAAAGGAATTATTGAGGTACTGTGAATCCTTCACTATTATTTTGTTGCCAGTAATCATTCTTATTTTCATTATTTATTTGATTATTTATACATCGGCCATTCACTATCTGTCCAATCAAATAAATCAACCTCTTTCCATTTAGGATGACCAGTTTCTTTTAATATATCAAATTTGTTCTGAATGCCCATTTTCAATTTGTGGATTGCTTTTTTGTCGTCTTCTGTTAATTTTGATTCGTTAACGATCAACAATGTTTTCACACTGAAAGTCGGAACGTTTGTTTCAAGCCATTTATAATCAGTTGTGTAAATTGTGTCATTATCATAATATTTTGCCCAATCATTGAAATTTTCCAATTCTATTAAAGCTATTTCTTCAATCAGAGCTTGTGGATTTAAATCCAATTTCTGAAGTGGGGCAGATCCAACCATTATAAAAGCATCAATCCTGTCCATAAAAAGTTCGTGCATAACATCATCAAAATGAATATTTCTGGATGCCCAAAAAATTTGAGATCTGTCTTTGATCAAATTGGCTGTAGCATAAGTCCCCTGATCCTGAGTTCCAATGGCAACATTCATTCGTTGATCTCCATTTTTCATTTTTCCGAGATCTTGAAGTTTTTTTAAATCACTATTTGCCTTGGTTACAATATGAATTTCCTCATTTGCAAGCGGAAGAACAACTTTTATTGGCTTGGTTTTTTCTAAATTGTCCCGGTAATCAAGAGCCTGCATATAATACAGGTAATCCGATTGAATTAATGCAATCTTATAAGAAGAATTTGGATCTATCAATTGATTAAAGTTGTAAGCTGCCCCAGAGGTAACCTGGTTAAAAATTGCATTGCCTGGGTCTGACCCAATAACTGAAACGATATCCTGGCCAAACCTGTAATACGATCCCTGCTCCGGCCCTGTTAAAAGTGTAAGCTGTGCAAATGTCATGCTTGAAAAAAGAACAATTGAAATAAGTGTCGAAAATAAAGTTTTGAACTTCATAATTTTATGATTAGGTTAAAGAATTTTTGAATTTTATTTTGCAAAGATAATAAAGAAATATTAACATCATTCAAACAGCCTTTTAATATCAAAAAACAATCGACGAGGTATGTTCCGAAAATATTTTCAAGTATCGGGTTCAGAACCTTAAAACGTGTAAGGTATTACAATATGAACATTTCCCAGCTTAAATTTGGTATGATGGTATTCATGAACAGCTTATAAGCGAAGAAACCTTCTATAGGAGACAAAAAAAGACTGGCATCGAATTTTTAACGCCAGTCCGGTCAAGTAGCCCCGAGAGGAATCGAACCTCTATCTAAAGTTTAGGAAACTTCCGTTCTATCCATTGAACTACGGGGCCTATTTGCTGGCGCAAAATTAATATATTTATTTTAAGCAACCCAAATTTAAATTGGGTTTTGGAATTGCCGTTGAGATGGCAAAAAGAGGTGCACATGTAATTATGGCAGGCCGAAGTGCAATACCCGAAGCTGGTGAAAAAGTTAAAAAAATGAGTGGTTCGGAAAAGGCAGAAATGATCCATCTTGATCTTTGGAAAAGTTGGGATAAAAATGCTATCACTATCGGCGATTAATTGTATTTTTATTTCCTCAAAACAAGTATTATTATGAAAACCATACTTAATACAATTTCTTTGATTATTCTATTCCTTTCATTTTCAATCATATTAAAAGGACAGGTTATTTTTGATCTGCATTCACCTGATGAAAGAATTTTGGTCCATGTTAAAATATCCGATAAAATAGAATTCGAGGTTCTTTATGATTCCCTTGTGATTGTTGAATATTCAGAGATTGCATTGACCGTTGATGAAAAAACAGTGAGTAAAAATCCTAAAATCAGTAAAAAGATTACGCACTCGAAAAACAAAGTTATTTTCCCGGTTGTACCTGAAAAGAATTCCCGGATAAATGATGCCTGCAATGAAATAAAGTTTTATCTAAAAGGGAAATATGTTATTAATTTCAGGGCATATAATAGTGGAATTGCATGGCGATTTGAATCAAGTGTAAAAAATGATGTTGTTGTGAATGATGAGCAAGTTGATTTACATTTTCCGGAAAACAGCCATATTTGGTTCCCTGAAGAAACTTCCTTCTTTTCGCATAATGAAAGGCAATACCTGTATGAAGCGGTAAATCAAATATCAGCGGATAGATTTTGCAGTTTGCCGGCTTTAGTCGAATCAGCCCATGGTATAAAAGTATTGATAACTGAATCAAACCTGAAAGATTATCCCGGAATGTGGTTAAAGGGGACTGATAGTAACGCCTTAAAAGCAATATATCCTGCCTATGCACTTGAGGAAGATCAAACAAGTGATAGGGATGTGAATGTGTCGAAACATGCTGATTTTCTTGCGAAGACCAAAGGTGACAGGGTATTCCCATGGAGGATATTAGCCATCGCAGAAAATGATGGTGAATTGATTACAAATCAATTGAGTTATTTGCTTGCAGAGCCATGCAGGATTGAAGACCCTTCATGGATCAAACCGGGCAAAGTGGCCTGGGACTGGTGGAATGCATGGAATATTTATGGTGTGGATTTCAGGGCAGGCGTAAATACAGAAACATATAAATATTACATCGACTTTGCCTCTGAATTTGGTATTGAATATATTATCATGGACGAAGGCTGGTATGTATTGGGCGATCTGATGAACGTGGTGCCTGAAATCAACATAGAGGAAATCCTGGCTTATGCTAAAGAAAAAAATGTAGGAGTGATTCTGTGGGTTATTTGGAAAACACTGGATGACCAATGGGAAGAAGCATTTGATCAGTTTGAACAATGGGGCGTAAAAGGAATTAAAGTTGACTTTATGCAAAGGGATGACCAGTGGATGGTGAATTATTACTGGAGGGTAGCAGAAGAGGCTGCAAAACGTAAACTGCTGGTTGATTTTCACGGAGCTTATAAACCATCCGGACTAAGACGAGCCTTTCCTAATGTGATAACGAGAGAAGGTGTTGTTGGTTTAGAAAATGTTAAATGGAGTAAAAAAAATAACCCTGATCATAATGTTACCCTCCCATTTATCCGCATGGTTGCAGGCCCAATGGATTATACCCCAGGCGCCATGATAAATGCCGGCGAGAAAAATTTTGCCATCAGATGGTCTGAACCTATGAGCATGGGAACCCGGTGCCATCAATTAGCCATGTATGTGGTTTATGAAAGCCCTTTGCAAATGTTGTGTGATAATCCATCGAATTATTACAATGAGCCGGAATGTATGGAATTCCTTTCTGCTGTTCCAACCGTTTGGGATACAACCATCGTTTTATCAGCAAAGATTGGAGAGCACATTACATTAGCCCGGAAAAGAGGGGAGGAGTGGTATATCGGATCCATGACAAACTGGGAAAAAAGGGAAATTGAAATTGATTTTTCTTTTTTAAGTGAAGGAGATTATACAATAGATTATTACCAGGATGGAATTAATGCCGACCGTCATGCATCAGATTATAAAAAGGTGAGAACTACTATTTCTGCTAATGATAAAATGAAAGTCCACCTGGCATCCGGTGGGGGATGGGCTGCAAGAATTTACTGATCTGTTCGATACGGGTGGGCGGATGCGGCTGTTTGCTGTTTCTGTTAATTGGTGGTTTTTAAGCGACTTTACGATGTGTAAAAATTTTTACTCTAGGCAAAGTTGCCCAAATACGAAATTGTGTTCTCATGTGTGACTTCACCCTGTATCCGACAGAAATAATTACATCAAGGTTGTATAAGTTAATTTTTCGCTGAACCTCGCGTTTACCTTCGGTTTGAACTGTCAAGTAATCCTCGACAGTTGAAATTTCTTCCAACTCACCTTCTTCAAAAACATTTTTAACATGTAGGCTTATATTCTGCTTTGTAGTTTGAAAAAGCTCTGCCATTTGCACCTGCGAAAGCCAAACAGTTTCTTCTTCTAAACGAACATCAACCTTTGTTTGGCCGTCTTCGGTTTGGTATAGGAGTATTTCGGAGTTTGTCATTTTATTTATATCGTCAAGTGGTTTTGTATTCTATGTTTTGGTTTTTGGGCATAATTGTTTTTGTTATTTGCGACTTTGTGGTTTTAATTGAAATTCTTTATCAGTCTCCACAGCAATTTCTTGTAATTTATAAAAATAACTTTCTAAATTTTCAATTATTAATCTAAACCCAAGCTCATCTTTAATCTCATTGTTTAAAATTCTATCAATTCTTTCAAATAATGAATCAATAGTATAAATGATTTGTTTTAAATCCTCATAATATTCTAAGTTACCATACCTTGTTTCAAGCTCTTGTTTAATTCTTAAAAATGATTTTGATAAGTATTTGTATTCAAATAAATACCTATTATGATATATTTGATAGGATTTTAGAATTACAAAACTGTTAAATATTGTTTCAGAAAAAAAATCACTTAATAATTTTCCTTTAAATTTCTCTTTGTGTTCTTCTATTTCATCTTCTAATTTATTTTTAATATCTTTAAGAATACTATGTATTAATTTGTCTTGAATATCAATAATTGATAATATTTCAACTTCATTAAAACCATCATGTTTAGATAAAATTTTATATTCATTTATCATCGTAAATCCTTTTTTATTTACTGTAGGACGACTTATAAAATGAAAAGATATACCATTATTTCTATTGGTTGGATGTCCAATAGATGAATTTCTTAATTCTCTAATTTTAAATAAATCGTAATTATTGTTTTTATTGATTTTAATTTCAATACCTAAAAGGGATTTGCTTAAATACTTTATAGCATCTTGTTGTAAAAATAAAGATTGAAGTAAACCATAAAGATATAAGTATCCGCCATTAAAGGCATTAAAATCATCGAGAGACTTGTAGAATTCAATAGCTTCATTTGTGTCTTTTATAGTGTCAATTGATACCCAAAACTGAAACCATTTTTCTTTTTTTGAAAAAAGTTGCTCTCTTTTCCATAAAAAATCAGCTAATTCAACAATGTTATTCAGGATGCGTTTTTCTTTCATAAGCTCTTTTCAATTATGGCAATCTCCTCCTCATTCAACCCATACAACTCATAAACCATTTGGTCTATTTCTTTGTCGGTTTTATTAATTTCTGCTTTTAAGGTTTGGGCTTCTTCCTTTTTGGTTTCAAAAACTTTCATCCATTCTATTTCATCAGTTTTGAGAGTTTTTCTTCTCCTGTATTTTTGAAATGCCTTTTCAACTTGTTCCTTGTCAAGGTTGTTAAGATGTTTATTAATTACTGATTTCTGAAATATTGCCATTTATTAAAATCTATTTCCCATTAATGTATTCAAAAATACAATTAATATTCAATAAAAAAAGGGCAACCGTTTTCCGGCCACCCTTTTTTACAATTACAAACAAAGTTTAATTAACCTTCACAAACTTCTTAACAAGCATTCCACCCTTTTCACCTATAAACATAACATTATAGAATCCTTCGGAAAGTTCCGAAGTATTTAATTTAATCAATTGTTTTCCGCTTACAAGTGTTTGGTCTGATGTATAAACCACCTGTCCTAACTGATTGGAAATACTTATGGTAACATTTGAGTTTTCATTTAATATTACCTCAATATTTGCATAATCAGAAACAGGGTTAGGATATACTTCGCCTATATTTGAAATAACCTGTGAAAGGTTGTCGATTGAAAGATATGCACTTGATCCTTTAATAATAAATTCAACATTTATTGCTTGATTATTTTCATCAAGTACTACAGTTGCGATTTCTGAATTTACTCCCGGTATCTCAACTTTAAGTTTGTATGTACCGTAAGCCATATCTTCAAATTCAAATAAACCTTCCTCATTACTAAGTATGTATGAAAGAGCATTTTCTTCTTCATCCATCAGAACAACATTAACATTATCACCAGGACCCTTACCATTATCAAAATTAACTGTTCCGGTAATATTTCCCGGTCCGGTATTAAAGAAACCAACAGGAATAAGATTAATGTCGTATGGATTATTCGGCTCGCCCAAAGTAATTAATTCAGCATCTTCCCATGACAGGGCATCGCCGTAATATGTTGGGAAATACTGCCAGTAATATTGCGACATTGGCAGAAGTGATGCCCAGATATAATAGTCTCCACCAGGAACATCCTCGAAGAAATAGGCGCCGGTTCCTTCGTCAGTCATGGTAAAATCATAGATATACGAACCTGCGTTATCCATTCCAAATAATCCCACAAAAGCGAAATCAACCGGAGAATTTTCAACAAAAATAGTCCCGAATAATTCATGACCCATTTGTCCGCTCAGGACTATTTCCTGACAGGATTCGGCAATACAACTGTCTCCCATCAGATCGTATGAATAAGTAGTTAGGCAAACTAAAAATTCATCACCGAGAGACGGATCGAAAGTATGTGTAACCTGTTGTCCGGTTCCAAAGCTGCCATCTCCGAAATCCCAAAGATATTCATCAGCCGGCAGCGGAAATGATTCACCCCAGAAGTCATAAGTAAAATCGCCATAGGATTCGTACCAGAACCAGTTTTCGCAGTCATTTCCTTGTCCTCCAACCCAAACTTCCTGTGCAGAAGTAGCAACACATGTGTCGGCAGTACCCGGAATATAAGAGTATGTGGTTAAAGTTACAAGAAATACATCACCGTTGTTCGGATCGTAAGTATGTTCGACAACCTGGCCATAGCCGGTTTCGCCATCACCGAAATCCCAGAAATAATCATTTGCAGGAAAAGGATAGGATTCACCGTAGAAATCAAAAGTCAGGAAATCCCATGTATCATACCAGAACCAGTTTTCGCAATCATTTCCTTGTCCTCCAACCCATACTTGCTGTACAGAAGTAGCAACACATGTATCTACAGTACCTGGAATAATGGAGTATGTGGTTAAAGTTACAAGAAATACATCTCCTGTATTAGGATCATAAGTATGTGTAACTTCCTGTCCGAAACCTGTATTTCCATCACCGAAATCCCAGTAATAATCATCAGCAGGAAATGGGAAGGCTTCGCCAAAGAAATTAAAAGTGATGTTATCATAAGTATCGTACCAGAACCAGTTTTGGCAATCGCCACTTCCACCTGAACCGAGAACTATTTCTTCACAATAGGTATCATAACAATTATTCATAGAATCGCTAAAAATTGTCAGGCAAACGAAAAATGTTCCCTGCTCATAATAAATGTGTTCGGGATTTTGCTCTTCAGAAAAATCTCCGTCACCGAAATCCCACATCCAGAATGTCGGATTGCCGGTAGATAGGTCGGTAAACTGTACAACATAAGCTCCCGTTGGAACAGAATCAATTGTGTAATCAAAATCAGCGATACAGTTGCCTCCACCGGTTCCTACCCAAATTTCCTGAGTTGAAGTAGCAATACAAGTATCTGCTGAGCCTGGAATAGTATGTATAGTAGTTAATGTTACAGTGAATATATTTCCTGTATTAGGATCATAAGTATGTGTAACATTTTGTCCTGAAGCAGTGGCTCCGTCGCCGAAATCCCACATCCAGTAATCAGCAGGTTCGGGAAATGCTTCACCGAAGAAGTCAAAAGTTATATTGTCATTGGTTTCATAGGTAAACCAGTTTTGGCAATCTCCGCTATTGTTAATCCAAACTTCCTGCACTGATTCAGCCACACAAGGATCTCCTGCTATATCCCATCCTATTGTTGTAAGTGTAACGAGGAATACATTCCCCATGTTTGGATCAAAAGCATGAACGATCTGCTGGCCTGTCCCTGTAGCACCATCACCGAAATCCCACAAATATTCATCAGCAGGAACAGGGACTGCCTCACCGTAGAAAGTGAATGTAGTATTGTTGATAGGGAAATACCAGAAAAAATTCTCGCAACCACCTCCGCCACCGGAGCCTATAACAATTTCCTCACAATAGGTATCATAACAATTATTCATTGAATCGCTAAAGATAGTCAGGCAAACTAAGTATGTTCCCTGGATATTGTAAATATGCTCAGGATTTTGCTCCTCTGAAAAATCCCCGTCACCGAAATCCCACATCCAGAATGTCGGATTGCCGGTAGATAGGTCGGTAAACTGTACAACATAGGCTCCCCCTGGAACAGAATCAATCGTGTAATCAAAATCAGCGATACAGTTGCCTCCGCTATTACCTACCCAAATTTCCTGGGTTGAAGTAGCAACACAGGAATCTCCTGTTGCCGGATCGTAAACAAAGGTTGTTAAAGTAACATAAACCAAATCGTTTATATTGTAAGAATGTGTAGCAATCGGTCCTGTTGCGGTATTACCATCTCCAAAATCCCAGAAATAAGCATTAGCCGGTGGCATGGATTCTCCTATGAAAGTGAAATCTATATTATTCCAGGTTTCGTAGATAAACCAGTTTTCACAATCGCCTTGAGGAATACTGTCATTACAGATTTCAAAATCAAAAACAAATGAGTAATTCCCGGGGTAAAAATGTGCTTCCTGGGCATGTTCTTCACCAATACAATCAATTGTCGCTGCACGGACTAAACCCTGGCTTACAGCAGGGATTGAATCACTTCCGTAAAATCCGGCATCATTTGTATAAAATTCGTAATCCTCGTACATACCACCACCGAGAACGGATACTAAAACAAGATGATTTTGAATTGGGGCACCTGTAACATCATCTGTTACATGGCCGCTTACGCTCAATGTAGCATTTTGAGCCCCAACCATCAAAATCATCGCAAAAAGCAATAAAGCAGAACTTAATAGTTTTTTCATTTTAATTTATTTTTATGATTTAACAATTTATTTAATACTCTTAGTTATGGCATTGATTACTATACTAATGCGGAACAGAAATACAATCACGAAATTTTGGGATAAAGGTATGTTCCGCACGCATAACTACTTCTAAGCAGCAATGCGTCGCATTCCTGCTAAGAATTAGTATATTGAAAAGAACGTTCCCGAAACTACGGGTTATTGGTAAATTGTAATTTATTGTGATTTTCTGATCAAAAAAATCTTTCAATATAATAGACTAATTAATTTTAAAAGGTTGCCTGTAAATCTTGATTTTTTATAAGTTATTTGTGAAATGTTATTGGTTATATGTTGATAGGTATACTAATATTGAACAGGATAATAAATTATTTTATAAACTTTCTCGTTTCAATTATTTTTCTGTCCCCTGAAATGATAGATATTAAATAAACTCCGTGCGGCAAAATTTTACTATTAAAAGATAATATATGAGAGCCTTTATTCAGGTTGATTTTTTGTCCTTTTACTTTTTGTCCGCTTATGTTGAAAATATAAATCATTAAATCAGTATTGTCATTTAACTGAATATCCAGACTGAATTTTTCCTTTACCGGGTTAGGGTATATATTTCCAATGGCAGTTTCCCTTTCAAAATATTCTTCGGTACCTACTGTTTGTTCATACAATTCGAGTTTGATATTGTTAATGGATTGATTATTTTCATCTAAGTAAACTGAAACTTCAAATGAAATATAACCGGTAGCTTCAGCATATAGCTTGTACGAACCTAATGGTATATTTTCGAAAGCAAAATTCCCCAATTCATCGGTGATGGTAAATGTTAGCGGATTATTATAACTATCAAATAGCAGAATTTCAATTTCGGAAACAAGAGAAGAATTTAAAAAATCTTTATCGAAAATTGTAAGAAATCCGGAAATGCTGCCTGGTCCCTGGTCAATGCCGTATAATTCTATCAGGTCAATATTTACAAAGTAATTGGTATCATAAAGATGTAATGTATTGGCCATGTCCCAACGGAGTGCATTTTCGTGGTATGATGTAATATAATTATTATAGTTTAAAGAGTTTTCTGTCAGGCCTGTCTTTACTATGTAATCGCCTTCTCTCACCTGTGAAAACCAATAATAACCAAATTCATAAAAAATATTTGTATCGACCGGAATTAAACTACTATCATATTTCCGGTATAAAAATGCCATTCCTGTATCAACAATTGTAGTATCTCCACTATAATTATTCATAGGGAATCCATCGATAAATACCTGGCCTCCAAAATCAAAATAATTTGGAGTTTCAATAGTCTGGCAATATGTATCGGTAAAAGTTACTGTATTGGGGAAACTTCTTGTTACTTCAAGACAAACTTCATATTCACCCGATTTTGAATACTGGTGTGTTGCGTTTTGTAAAACTGAAACATTTCCATCGCCAAAATTCCAAAGCCATGTATCGGCATTTCCAATTGAGAAATCTGTAAAATAATAATTATTTGTCAGTCCTGAAATGGTATCCAGACTGAAAGAAAAGTCAGAACTTAAAGAATATTCAATATCAACATCTAAACAATAAGTATCGTAACAGTAAAATCCAAGTGTATCGCTAAAAACTGACAGACATACCAAATAATTACCTGGTCCGGGAAATATGTGAACCGGATTGGTTTCCTCAGAAAATGCACCATCACCAAAATCCCAAAACCTGTTTGTAATCATTCCGGATGAATTATCAAAAAAGTTAACAGTAATTTCATCCAGGCTATCCTGTTCATAATAGAAATTTGCCTGGCAATTCGTTGTGTTTCCAACCCAAACCCATTGATCTGAAATTGCAACACAGGAGTCGCCAAAAATAGGATCATACGTAACCGTTAATAATGAAACATTAAACAAATCACCTTGGTTAGGATCGAATGTATGAGATACCTGTTGTCCATTAGCGGTTACACCATCACCAAAATCCCAATACCATTCATCGGCAGGAAATGGGAAAGATTCACCATAAAAGTCCAAGGTCACATTATTAACAGATTCATACCAGAACCAGTTTTCACAATCAAATTGATTTCCTATCCAGACTTCCTGCGTGGATACTGCAAAACAAGTATCTACAGTGCCAGGAGTTACAGAATAAGTTGTTAATGTTACCTCGAAGATATTACCTATGCCAGGGTCAAAAGTATGTGTTACTTCTTGCCCGATACCTGTATTCCCATCTCCGAAATCCCACATATATGAACCAGCCGGATAAGGAAATGATTCACCGTAAAAATTTAAGGTAGTACTATTAATAGTTTCGTACCAAAACCAGTTTTCACAATCATTTCCACTGCCACCACCTATTATAACTTCTTCACAATATATGTCGTAGCAATTTGTTGAGTCACCAAAAATAGTCAGGCACACAAAATATATACCGGGGTAAAAATAAATGTGTTCAGGGTTTTGCCCTCCTGAAAATGTTCCATCACCAAAATCCCACATCCAGTAATCAGGTCCGCCAATTGACATGTCAGTAAATTGAGCAAGATAACCGCCTACAGGTAGAGAATCAACAGTATATTCAAAATATGCCTCGCAATCACCTTGAGGAATACTGTCATTACAAATTTCAAAATCGAAAACAAAAGTGTTATTATTCGGATTGAAATATGCTTCCTGATAATGTTCTTCACCAATGCAATCAATTGTTAAAGCACTGACAATCCCCTGTCCCGGAGCCGGTATCAAATTACTTCCGTAATACCCGGAATCATTGGTATAAAATTCATGATCCTGATAAAAGCCCGAACCGGTTACAGTAACAAGCACAAGATGGCTGGTAACAGGATTGCCTGTAGTTTCATCCATCACGTGCCCTGTAACACTCAATGTAGTATCCTGTGCTACTGAAACAATAATAACACCGATGAAAAGATAAATAAATATCAATACTATTGTAAGTATTTTGATTTTATAATTCATATAATATTCATTATAATTTAAATAAAATTCCTGCCCTTAGCCCAACAGACCAGGGTGATTTTGAATTAAACCTTCGTTCGTAAACAGGATTAATATAATAATTATAAACAGGTTCGACATTAATACTTAGCTTGTTACTTATTTGATAAGATAAACCTACTGCAAATGATAATTGCAAATTACTTTGAATTCTTTCAGGTGTTTCATTTGAAATAGTGATCCATGTAGCTTTGTCATTTGTAAAATCAGTACCCGGTTCGTTCTTATTAATCAGAATGGAATAAGTTCCACCGGCTTTAACACAGACCGAAAAACGTTTGTTTTCATGTACTTTCAAACCACCAAAAACCGGAAACCTGAGATAAGTATATAAATTATCGGTAGTTTTTGTTTGGTTGTACAATACGGTATCATAAACATCTTTAACATCTGTCTTGTATACCGGCTTACCGGTTTCAGGATCAATAGTGAAACCTGTAACTTCGTAATAATATCCTATGCTGTCGTACTGGGCATAATCAATCCGGTAAGTGCCATTATCTTCTGATAGCCCGACTCCGGCTCCAAACTGGATGAACCAATCGTTTACATTATAAATACCTGTAACATCAAGATTCAGCGCCATTTTATTTGAGTTGTTTTTTTCATTTGTGAAAATAAGTTCAGGTGTTATGTGTACTCCGTAGCTCCAAGAACCCCGGCGGCCATAATCATCTTTTAATAGAGATGGCATACGCATATAAGAAGCTCTTGGATAGATTGTACGGGAATATTCATTAGCCAAATGAAGGCCTGGAAGATCATTAATTTTCAATGGTTTGGTTTTATCCGTTTTTTCAAGCCTTTCCAAACCCGGATAAACATTGTAATGGATATTTTTATTTTCGGTTAATCCGCTCGTCTCCATATTATTTTCAGCTACCGAACTTAATATTATGTCAGGTTCGTTGTTTTTACTTAAAACTGCTGATTTCTGAGAGACATCTTGTATCTCAGTATCTTCAGGTTTTTCGGCCTTTATTTCATTACCTGCCTTTGTTGTTAACTGATTATTTGTGTTTGATTCAATTGGTTTAGCATAATTTTCTTTTTCTTTGGCCAAATTAATTTCTTCGGAAACAATAGTTGATAGGTCTTCCTTATCGAAATTAATTTCACTTTCGGTATCATTAGTATTCAGATAGAAAAAAGTTCCGGTTACAACAGCAATAAAGAAGGCTGTTAGAATGAAATAGATTCCACGATCAATAAGCAGCAGCCGAAGTGAAATTTTTTTCCACAACCCAACCGAAGGCTCTTTCTTATAACCTTCAAGCGATTGTTTTAGCAATTCATCAATATTTTTAAAACTGTCTTTCATGAGCAAATGAAGCCGTTTTGACTTTGTTTATTTCTTCCAGTTTGTTTTTTAAATATTTCCTTGCTTTTGATAATTGCGATTTTGATGTGTTTTCCGAAATATTCAAAATTTCCGATATTTCTTTATGATTATATCCTTCAAATACATATAAGTTTAATACCATTCTATATCCTTCCGGCATATTTTGAATTAAATTTAATAAAACCTCCTGGTCAACCGGTGTAAATGTTTCATTTGTTTCTGTCTCTTCAGGAAATTCCATTTTTTCTTCATTGATATCTTCAAAATGAATTTTATTTTTATTAAAATGAGTAATCGCCGAATTTACCATAATGCGCCTTATCCAACCTTCAAACGAACCCTCTTTTCTGTATTTTTTAACATTTTTAAAAATCTTAATAAAACCTTCTTGTAAAATATCTTCTGCTTCCGCAGTATTTTTACAATAGCGCAAACAAACACCAAACATGCCCGGTGCATACTTTTGGTAAAGTTGGTTTTGGGCACGTCGTTTTCCTGCAATACATCCTTCAACTATTTTTTCGTCAACAGTCATCAATAGCCATAACTATATTTAAGACTTAGTAAATTTCAGAAGGTTGCCTGAGAGAAATTAAATATTATAAATCCGACCGGATAAAAAAAAAGCCCCAAAATCTGGAGCTTCTTTTATGTTATTTCTTTATAAATTTCTTAGTCAACCTCTTTTCTTTATCACTTACCATTATATAATAGATTCCTTCGGGCAACATAGAGATGTCAATATTTACAATGTTTGCTCCACTTGTAAGGTGTTCGTCCATCTGCCCGATGGATTGTCCTGTACTATTATAAATTGAAAAATGAACATCACTGTTTTCAGGAAGCTGCAATTCAATATTAATAACATCACTCGCTGGATTAGGATAAGGATTACTGATGTTATTTAACCATTCATTTTCATCAATTGCATTTACACTACCATTAACAGTATAATCGCTTATAGTAATTGTAATATTGATTATTTCAATACTATTTTCATTCAGGGTTATAAAGAGGGGGTAGGTGTACTTCCCGGTTACCTCGGGATATACCCAATATGAACCAAGTTCCACGTCACAGAAATCAAATTCGCCATCATCATTTGAATGACAACAGATCATAGGCTCATTATTTTCATTGAAAAGGAGTATTTCAACATTAGCTGCCGGTAGGTTTTTTAATTCAGTGCCATACATTATCATTCCCGAAGCTTTTCCAGGTCCTGCATAGGTTTGTGCAACAGGAATCAAATCAATATCATAATTATATGAGTTTGAATAATGAAATATTGTATCAGCCTCGGTCCAAAGCGGTTTGTCACTGTAATAGGTTGTCATATACTGATTGAACAATATAGAGGTAGGGTGAAGGTCAGCCTTAACAATATACTGTCCTTCAATAACCTGGTAGAAGTGATAATGACCCAGGGTATCATTGAAAAAAGCGGTGTCGATCGGTTCCAGATCCTTATCGTTTATTTTGTATAAAAATGCTTCACCTTTGTCAATAGGGAAATAACCTGCCATTACATGTCCGCCAAATGAGAAGTAATCTTTGATAGTAACATTAATTATTTTTACAATACAGCTTTCGTAAGGGATGCTGTACGGGGTCGGCTGGATAAGGACTGTTAACTTCACCCTGTAGATTCCTGTTTCAGTATACTCATGCAGGGGGTTTTGTTCCGAAGAGTGATTCCCATCGCCAAAATTCCAGTTCCAGGAAATAATATCATCCGAATTAGTTAAATCATAAAATTGGTACTCTGAATTATTTTGCCCGGACGGATTTCTTAAATAATAAAAATTCGCCTGATAAGTTATACTTGGAGGTTCAACCGGTAGTACAAAATTCGGAAATAAAACATTTTCTTCACTCCATGTAAACCTAAAATAAACGATTGTATCGTGGTATGTATTAAGGTAATCGTAAGTGCAAACAATAAATCCACCTTTATTTAGATCTGTGTTAATGGTATCGTAGTAATAACCTTCGTTATCAGTAAGTAATTTATTCTGATATAAAAAGTTCGGATTATAAGTTGAATCAGACAGTACTATAACTTCCTTGTTTTTAATGGGCGCTCCGTTCAAGTTATTGGTAAGTTGACCGATTAAGTACACTGTATTTTTCCCATTGGCTCCCTGCGAATATACTGACAGGCTATAAATCATGCTAAAAGCCATTAGCAGCCACCAGTATCTAATCTTCAATTTATTTCTATTTATAGTATTCATTTTTCATTATTCATAATTAAAAATCCAATAAGAACCCGGCTCTAAGCCCAAGCGAATATGGATTTTTAGTATTGAGATTTGTATTATCGTAAACTGACTTAATATAGTACCTGAACACTGGCTCAACCGACAGGCTCAAATGGTTACTTAATTTGTAGGATACTCCGCCTGAAAATACAAATTGCCAGTTGGTCCTTATTCGTGATGGTAGTTCATTCTCAACTTTTATTATTTGATTTTGAGAATCTGACAAATTTATATCTGCTATGTTTTCATAAACTAAAATGGATAAAGAAGGTCCTCCTTTAACAAACCAGCCAAATCGTCTATTTTTATGACCATATCCAAACAGTACAGGAATTTGAAGATATGTATAATTACTCTTTGTAGGTGTAATGGAAACATGATCTATTGAGTCATATACATCTACCGTTTCTGTATGATAGATTGGTATAACTTCATTTCCGGTTGTATCGAAAGTTATATTATAAACATCTTCGTACGATCCAAGATATTTGTTATAGTCAATATTATAATTTCCATCGTCTGATAACCAATTTACGCCTATTCCACTTTGAATTAAATAACCTGAAAACTCATAAATTGCATTCAAATCCACTGAATAGCTCCTGTTATTAAAGCCACTGTTCGATGGGTAAAAGATCATTTCCGGTGTAAAATAAACACCAAGCATTAAGTTGCCTTTTTTCCCATAATCACTTCTTACTTCCGGATTGGATGATTGTTCAGGATTCAATGGATTTTTATCAGATAAGGTATTCGCAACATTTTCTTCTTCAATAATCTCAGTATTAATTTCTTCAATCTTTATTTCACCGGCCTCGTATTCTGTTTGGTTGAGCGCTAATAACTCAGAATCATCTCCTGGTTTCAGGAAATTAACTTCTAATAATTCGTTGGTGATTTCTGAAATATCAGTTGCCGGATCTTTTTCTTTTTGAATATCTGGTGGGACAGATTTAATCAGATTATTCTTATCAGTAACAACCAGGCTTGTTTTGCCTGAAGTAATGTTGTTGTTCTGAGAAATATCAAATATTACTTTTTGTTTCTTTTTTCCTTTTGATTTGGGATCACTTGAAGAATGATCTTGATATGAAACATCAACTTCTTTAATTGGTGCAGACTGCATTGCTAATAAATTATCATCCGACTTGTTGGTACTATTATCTACTTCAGTTAAATTATTTGCAGTGTATATTTCAGGATTAATGTCAGGAGTACTATTGAAGAATAGAAATGAATAAACACCTAGAAATATTAATGCAACTGACAGGAACATGATACCACCATAGAAAAATGGCTTGCCAGGTCCAAATCCTCCAGAGCCATATATTCCGGATTTTACGTTATCCCAAACATGAGCTGGGGGATCAACTTCAAGATCATTGAATTTATCCCTGAAAAGGTCATCAATATTTTTATACTTTTCGCTCATTAACAATAAACACAGTTAAGTTTTGATAATTTTTTCTGCAATGTTTGTCTTGCTCTTGATAATTGTGATTTTGATGTATTTTCCGATATTTTTAATAATTCACTAATTTCTTTATGTGTATAGCCTTCTATAACATTCAGGTTAAATACCATGCGATATCCTGCCGGTAATTCCCTGATAAGGCTTAACAGCTCTTCAACCGATATTTTATCTAGTGCACCCTCTTCCGTATTTTGAACTATTTCCGCTTTATCAATTTCGATATCTTTCAAATACTTGGCATTCTTTTTAAATAAATTGATTGCCGTATTTACAATAGTTCTCCTTATCCACCCTTCAAGCGAGCCTTCATTTCTGAAGGTTCTTAGATTTAGAAATACTTTAATGAAACCTTCCTGAAGAATATCATCGGCCTCCATTTGATTTTTAGCAAAACGAAGGCATACACCGTACATCTTAGGTGCAAACCTTTTGTAAAAATCTGCGTGTGCCTTTGCTTCGTTATTTAGGCAACGATTGATTAAGTCCTCTTCAGAATACATGGATAAGTAATACTAATCCTTATGGAATTAGCCTGACAACTCCTGACAGCCGTAATAATTTATTAATGAACACATTATAAATACGCGGGTAAAATTACAAATTAAATTTGTATTTACAAATTTTTTTACGGCGAGGATCCCACTTTCAAAGTCTCAAAGAACGCATAATGAAAAAGATACAGGGCTTTATACCTATATACAAATCTTAGACAAGAACACATATTAAATGGTTGCATTAATTTTATCCAAATAAGCATGAGCTATAGTTTGTACTTTGCAAAAATATCCGAATTTGTTTCTGACTTTATCGAGTAGGTTGTACCCTTCAAAAAAAAATAGGCTTCAAGTTTAAATAGTGAAATTTTTCAAACTGTTAATATATTAATTTTCAATGATTGGAGTGCATAAAATAATTTGAATTATTAGATTTATCAACAAAAATATCTTTACTTTCGCACCTGAAAAATTAACTTAAAAAATAAATAAAAATGAGCAAAAAATTATTTACTGTTTTTGTGTTTTCTCTGGCGACGGCCTTTTTTATGGGTTGCGGTTCTGGAACGCAAAAAAAAGCTGATACTCAATCGGATGAGGCTGAAGAATTAACTGAAATGCAAAAGAACCTGCAAAAGTATGTACCGGTTAAACTTACGGCTGATATTTCGCATTTAAGTGATAATGAAAAAGAAATGCTTAAGTTGTTGTTTAATGCATCTGAAATTATGAATGATGTTTTCTGGATGCAGAATATTGGAAATAAGGAAGATTTTTTGGCAAGCATCGCTGATCCGGATGCTAAAGAATATGCTATGATCAACTATGGACCCTGGGATGAAATGGAAAATCAAAAAGCATTTATGGATGGATATGGTGAAAAACCGGTTGGCGCTGAATTTTATCCACATGATATGACCAAGGAAGAGTTCGAAGCCTTTGATGATCCTAATAAATCAAACCTCTATACCCTTCTCAGAAGAAATGAAAATGGAGGATTAATGACAGTTTGGTACCATGAAGCATACAAGGAGCAGATTACTAAAGCATCTGAGCTATTATTGAAAGCCTCTGTTTTAGCTGGCGATGCAGAATTTGCCCATTATCTGGAGTTGAGGGCAGATGCTTTGCTCACAGATAATTATCAGCCGAGTGACTTGGCCTGGTTAGATGTAAAAAACAATAATGTTGATCTTGTATTTGGTCCAATAGAAAATTATACAGATCAGCTATTTGGTTATAAAGCAGCTCACGAAGCGTTTATTTTGATCAAGGATAAAGAATGGAGTGACAAGTTGTCGAAATATGCGAAATTCCTTCCACAGTTGCAAACAGAATTGCCGGTTGACCCTGAATATAAAAAGGAGGTGCCCGGCTCTGATGCAGATCTGAATGCATACGATGTCGTATATTATGCAGGTGACTGCAACCTGGCTGGGAAAACCATTGCTATAAACCTTCCCAATGACGAAGAAGTACAATTGGCAAAAGGAACACGTAAATTGCAGTTAAAAAATGCAATGAAAGCGAAATTTGATAATATTTTAATACCCATTGCCGATGTGTTGATTACTGAAGATCAACGCAAGTATATAACATTTGATGCTTTCTTTTCCAATACTATGTTCCATGAAGTGGCTCATGGGATGGGCATAAAAAACACCCTTAACGGACAAGGTACAGTTAGGCATGCACTTAAGGAGCAGTATAGTGCCATTGAAGAGGGAAAGGCTGATATATTAGGTCTTTACCTTGTTACCAAACTGAATGAAATGGGTGAATTTGGTGAAACTGATCTGATGGACAATTATGTAACATTTATGGCTGGTATATTCCGTTCAGTGCGTTTCGGTGCTGCAAGTGCACATGGCAAAGCAAATATGGTGAGGTTTAATTTCTTTCAGGAAAGGGGCGCTTTTGTTAAAAATGAAGATGGAACTTATGCAATTGATATTGAAAAGATGAAGTCTGCTTCAATTGAACTAACACAGCTGATCTTAAAGTTACAGGGGGATGGTGATTATGAAGCTACTAAAAACCTGATATCTGAAATGGGAATAATAAAATCAGAATTACAGGCAGATCTTGATAAGTTGGCAGAAGCAGGAATACCTATAGATATTGTTTTTGAACAAGGCCCGGAGATGCTCGGTTTGTAGTGTTTAATATGAATAGGGTAAAATTGGAAAAAGTATTATTTGGAAAATAATTAACAGATTTTTCACGATAGACCTATTTAGTCCAATTGTGTGTTCGCTCTTTCGCACTTTGTTCGCTTATGTACACTAAGCGTTTAATTGCGTACAGTATGAACTAAGTGGTTCTAATACATCACTCTCTAAATTCATATTACCCAAATCATTAAGATTGGTGGCATGATTTTCGGGAAAGTGCATTCTTTATTTAGAAAATTAAATTGAAATAATAACATATTAAATTGATTGAAGAAATGAAAAAATTTGTACTATTAATTGTTGGATTACTAACCTTCACCCTAAATTCATTTTCTTTTACTCCTCCTGACGAGGGGATGTGGTTACCGATGTTTGTCGACAGGCTGAATTATGAGGACATGCAGGAAATGGGGCTTCGTTTAACAGCGGAGGAGAT
>JAUVJI010000136.1 GCA_030596605.1 Bacteroidales bacterium | reverse complement strand
TTGAAATATTACACCGATAACCCTCCAAAAAAGAAAAGGGACAATCCGCTAACACCAGACGGCAACTTAACCACAGCCGGGAAAAAACAAATCCTGCTCAATAACATTTTTGGCGTTGACATAGACAACCAGGCCGTAGAAGTAACCAAGCTGAATCTATTGCTAAAGGCGTTGGAAGGCGAAACTTTGGCATCCATCAACCAGCAGTTATCTTTATTCCATGAAAGGGTATTGCCAAATCTGAATCAGAATATAAAATGCGGCAACTCGCTTATCGGCCCTGATTTTTATGACCTGTCTGCCGACAAGGCAGGTAACCAGCTTGAAATATTCCCGGAACAAATAAAGAAGATAAATGCTTTTGACTGGGAGGAGGGGTTTTCTGAAGTATTTGAGCAGGGTGGGTTTGATGTGGTTATTGGGAATCCGCCTTATGTTATGCTTCAAACTTTAGAAACAAGGGAAAACTTCGACTATGCTCTCAAGAAGTATGAAAGCGCCAAATATAAAATTGATACATACCAACTATTCATGGAGCTATCAATTAATTTGTTAAAACCAACAGGCTTTCTGGGTTACATTACACCTAATACTTTTTTAAAAAATATACACTCTGAACCCTTACGAAAGTTCTTGCTTGAAAACACGGCAATAAAAGAAATTATGCTTTTCCAATATTCGGTTTTCTCTGGAGCAAGTGTCGATGTTTCGATAAGCATTTTTGAAAAGGTCAAAAAAGTGCCAAACAAGAACGGGATTACTATTACAAACTCCCCAACCCCCTTTGAGGTAGAACTTCTTCGCAAAATCAATCAGTTAACATTTCGAAAAAATAATAGATCGGTATTCAATGTTTCAGTTAGCGAATCAGATATTGAGATAATTACTAAAATACTTGATAAATCGAAACCTTTAGGCACGTATTGCAAAGCATATTTTGGTATTCAAACTTATAATCGTAAAAAGTATGTCTCGTACAACAAGAAAGACAAATATTATGAACCAATAATTGACGGTGGAAATATTCACCGTTTCCATCTTATTGAAGCTACGGAATACGTTTGTTTCCTTCCTGAAGCAATAAAAAGCGGTGGTAATGAATCGGTTTACAGACAAATAAGAATAGGTGTTCGCCAAATAGGTAAGGTTCCAATTTCTACTACAATCCCAAAAGGCATATTTGCTCTCAACACTTTGTACAATGTTTTCTTCAAGGAACCAACCGAGTATTCTCTCAATTTTCTTTTGGCAATCATCAACTCCAAACTCAACCAATTCATTTGGCAAAAAACACACTTTGATGAAAAAAAAACCTTTCCAAAAATAAAGAAGGAAGCAATCTTATCTATTTCAATTCCAGTCATTGACTTTTTAAAGTCCAGCGAAAAAGAGAAATACGATAAAATCACAAATATCGTTGACAACCTTCTGCAACTGAACAAGCAATTACAAGATACAAAATTAGAAACCCAGCGCCAGCAAATCCAGCGCACAATAAACCATGCAGAGAAAAAGATAGATGAGATGGTTTATGAGCTTTATGGGTTGAGTGAGGAAGATATTGGGATAATTGAAGATAGTTAATGGCTAAAGCCATATTTTTTAATAAACTGATTCACCGTGCTAAAGCACGGTGCAAAAGAAGAAGAATGATAACTGTTATAAGTAAATTCTATAACCATAAAGGTTTATTTTTACTCCGGCCTTTAGGCCGGTGATTAATAAATAACACACATTGGCTTTAGCCATTAAAAACATTAACTATGCCTTTTGTAAAAATATGGATACATGCAGTTTGGGCCACTAAGAAAAGGGAACCACTGCTCAATAAATCAATCCGACAAACTATTTTTGAACACATCCATCAAAATGCTCTTGATAAAGGTATTTATATGGATATTGTCAACGGACATTCAGAACATGTTCACTGTCTTTTCAGGCTTAAAAATGATCAAACTATCAGCAAAGTGATGCAGTTGATAAAAGGCGAGCCATCATTCTGGATCAATCGCCAAAAATTATTAAAATCAAAATTTCAATGGCAGGACGAGTATTTTGCCGTTTCCGTCAGTGAATCACATGTGGAAGACGTAAGAAAGTATATTAGAAAACAGGAAGAACATCATTCAAAAAAAACATTCAAGCAAGAATACCAGGAATTTATTGACAAATATGGGTTTCAGGTTTTTAAAGATAAAGGCTAAGAATAATTTGAGGTTAATTCAGAAAAATCGCAACGCCAGCAAATCCAGCGTACCATAAACCATGCAGAGAAAAAGATAGATGAGTTGGTGTATGGGCTTTATGCCTGTCCCGTTTTTTTCGGGAGGTTGAGTGAGGAGGAGATTGAGATTATTGAAGAAAATTAATGGCTAAAGCCACTTTTTATATTAATAAACTAATTCACCGTGCTAAAGCACGGAGCAAAATATTAAATAATGCTAATTGTTCAAGGTTCAGTGTTACAAATATTTTTTGCTCCGGCCTTTAGGCCGGTGATTAAATAAATTTCGTACATTTGGCTTTAGCCATTAATAATAATTTTAATGCATTTTATAATATGGCTTTAGGCTTGGTGCAAATCCAGCGCACCATAAACCATGCAGAGAAAAAGATAGATGAGTTGGTGTATGAGCTTTATGGGTTGAGTAAGGAGGAGATTGGGATTGTTGAGAAAGGATAGTGATTTATAAATATAATTAAATTTGCTGTGAATAAAATGAATATAATGTTCGTTTACAGCTTTTGAGGAATTTGGTAAAGCGATATAAAAACGGGCAAATACTTTGAATCATTTGTAAATTGGATAAATAAGACTCTGCATAGTAGAGTAATCATAAAATACAATGAATCCTGATTTCAAGGACATAATAAACAGCATAGGCGAACTGCAAAAACTGCAACAGCAGGCAATTGATACATATATGCCATACTTTACATCGGAGGTAAACACTATTATTGACAATAACATTAAAGATGAAAACAGAATATTTCATTTGCTTGATGCTTTGTTAGATTTAGCTTCTAATGATGATGTGTTGGTATTGTACAAAAAGCTGTGTCGGCACCTTTATTTTATTAACCAGCGAGCTGCATTCGAATATATAAATGGTTATCGGGAACAATGGGATACCGAATCACTAGAAAATAACCAAGAATGACTTTTGCTGAACTTATAAAATCGAAAGCATGGTTGAGTGTACAAATGATATTGCTAAAACTATTTCCCGACCAAGAGGAGTTTATTGATGATTACCAAAATGTATTCTACCAATTACAGGTTATGCCAATTGTTGCAAGCAAAATCACTATTGATGTTGAGTTGGTGCACGATACTTACGATGATACACATTATGTTGATGTATCAGGACATTATACTGATCCTGCCGACAGAACCGACGAATTTACCAACTCCCTTGCCATTGAGTTCATACCTTGGAACGAATGGTTAGGAATGCCGATAAATGAAAACTCGCTTAAAAACTTTTCGGAACTCGAAATTATTGCACATTGCCTGAACGAAATGACTTATGCAGGCTTTGAGCAGGAAGAAATTCAGTCGGAAATAACCAGAATCAGCAGCATTAAAGATGAGTACAATAATTTAACACTCAAAGAAAAGAAACTAAAAACTATCTCGCTGGATAAGTTAAAGGAAAAATTGGATTTGGATTCCGATAATTAAATAAATGATAATAACAACTTAGCTTATGAAAAAAGAAACCGCAATAAAATTATTTCAAGACAAAAGAGTTCGGGTTCTATGGGATGCTGAACAGGAAAAATGGTATTTTTCAATAGTAGATATAGTTGGGGTTCTAACAGAAAGTCCGAACCCAAGAAACTATTGGAAAGTTTTAAAACATAGACTTTCAAAGGAGGGAAGCCAGTTGGTTACAAATTGTAACCAACTGAAAATGCAAAAGAATTAGAAAAGAAGGAAAATGTTAAGCTTGAAAATAAAGAAGAATAAACAACTACAAACCACCAAACTCGAAACCCAACGCCAGCAAATCCAGCGCACCATAGACCATGCGGAGAAAAAGATAGATGAATTGGTGTATGGGCTTTATGCCTGTCCCGTTTTTTTCGGGAGGTTGAGTGAGGAGGATATTGGAATTATTGAACAAAATTAATGGCTAAAGCCACTTTTTATATTAGTAAACCGGTTCGGAGCAAAAGAAAAAATAATACAATTTTTTTAAGGTTTAAGAATCCGAATAATTTATACTCCGGCTTATAGTTGATTAATTAAATTTTAACATTTGATTATAGCAATTAACACTAATTTTTGCTCCGGCCTTTAGGCCGGTGAACAAATAAATTTCTTACATTTGGCTTTAGCCATTAAAAACATTAACTATGCCTTTTGTAAAAATATGGATACATGCAGTTTGGACCACAAAAAACAGGGAGCACCTGCTCAATAAAACCATTCGGCAGAATGTATTTGAGCATATTCATAAAAATGCCCTTAGTAAAGATATTTTCATGGACATTGTAAACGGACATGCTGAACATGTTCACTGTCTTTTCCGGCTTAAAAACGATCAAACTATCAGCAAAGTTTTGCAGTTGATAAAAGGAGAGCCATCATTCTGGATAAACCGCCAAAAATTATTAAAATCAAAATTTCAATGGCAGGATGAGTATTTTGCCGTATCGGTTAGTGAATCACAAGTAGATGCAGTCAGAAAGTATATAAGGAACCAGGAAGCACATCATAAGAAAAAAACTTTTATACAAGAGTATCAAGAATTTATTGATAAATATGGCTTTCAGGTTTTTCGAGATGAAGGTTAAGGATAACTTCGCAAAGTTTTGCTTTGGGTTACTTTGTTCCTTACCCTCTTTCGGTTTCAGGCGTCCACGCCTGAAGATTTGTATGCAACTGAAATTTTGATATAAATTAATTTTTCTTTGAGCATGGACTCTCAAAGCCGGGGACATTTCTATACTGCCAAAAATGCAATGTTAACCACTTTGTTTAGCAAAGGTTTTCACTCCGGAGGAGAAAATAAAGACTGTTAAGGAGAGTTAAATCGAGAACAACATTTCTTAACCGCAATGTTTCCAATAATTAAACTGAACTACATTGCGCAACTCTGCAGTCCATCCTAACATTTATCTAATCTTCCACAAACACAGCCTTTACCCCTCTGATACCGGCCAATGCACAGGCCATCAAATGCGGCGCATCGTCAAAAATCATTGTCGATAATTTTAAGCTCTTATAATTTCTATCCTCTAAAATCTGAACTAATTCTTTACAGGATTCAACCGTACGTTCCACATCACCAACAGATAGAAATACATATGCAGGTAAATCAGAATTCGCATCAGCATATCTTTTCTCATATTCAAAAATAGCACCATTGTCCCACCACAACGAGGGACTGGAAATTTTGTAGCGTTTAAAAATTCCGGGATGTTCAAAAAGGACATAAAGTGAAAAAAGCCCGCCCAAAGAAGCGCCTGAGATTGTCCTGTCATTTGGATCTGTTCTATAAGTAGAATCGATCACAGGAATTAGTTCATCACGAATAAAGCGGAAAAACTTATCCGCCTCTCCGCTGGTGGGATGTTCTGCATTCGCTGTAGGAGTATAATCCCTCACTCGATTGTTTCCCTCTTGCCTGGGATATGCCCCATAAGCAATTCCAACTATGATTACCTCGGGCATCTCTTTCCTAAATGCCAGTAATGTACTCATTTCTGAAGCGGTACCAAATCCAATGTCTGCATCCAGTCCATAAATTACAGGATAGGTTGTATCAGACTTCGCATAGCTGGTGGGTAGATGAATATAGATTATGTAATCCTGCTGTGTATTGGAAGAATAGATTATAAACTGTTCAGAATTGGCAATGGTAACAGGTGGATTCGCTTTTTCAGGGCTTTCTTTTTGTTGTTCATTGGATTGACAGGCAAATAAAAGAATAATACCCAATGAATAAAACGTATTTATTAAATTCTTTGTTAGCATGATTTTGTCCTCCTTGTTCCTATTTGTGATGAAGTATGAGTATCTGTAATTGTCAATAAGATTTTATTCTCGCTGATTTTGTACAATATATTTACAGTAAAAATACAAAAAAGATAAATCCAGAATTGTTAGAAGTCTTCTACAAAACTACTTTATTCATCAATTTTTTAACTAAAAATGGCTTTCCATGAGCAGGATGAATTTTCTTTACTCCCATATCAATCAGCTTCCTCCAGCTATTTTTTACGACAGACATATCTTCAGCAAATATCGGAAGGTTTGGACCTATCGTAAGCGGCAGGCCGTTCATGGCCATATCACCAACAAAAGCATCACCGGAGTTAAGCACCACAGAAATGGAACCGGGAGAATGTCCCGGGGTAAATACAATCTTTCCCTTTATACCAAATTCTTCAAGCGGGTAGTCTTCTTCTCCAATAACGATGTCAACCTCACATGGTTCTATTGAAAATTTCTTAGACAATTTATTTATAAAAAACCCTAATATTTTCCCCCATCGTGTTACACCCGGAGGCATAACAGGTTCACCCTTTATTAAGATATCTTTCTCGTATTTATGGACCACAACTTTTGCACCTGTTTTATCTTTTATCTTTTTTGCGCAACCTATGTGATCCCAATGGCAATGGGTAATGATCAGAGCCTTTATTTCTTTTGGATCAATACCTGATTCCTTCAACCCTTTGAGAAATTTATCAAATTCCCCCGGCACCCCACCATCTATCAGAATCGTACCTTCATGTTTGATGATATAGCAATTGGTGATACCAACTTTTATGATTTGAATGTCCATTTCTTTCTCGGATTTATAATTAATTAAACTGCAATAGCCATTTTTTTATAATCTTAATGTAAAGATACGAAAAATGATAAAAGCAGAATTAACCAAGGGTACAAAATTTGCATAAGGTTTAGTTTTTAACCGCAATGGACGCTAAGTTATACGTTATACGCAATGTCTCGCTATGTTATATTTTTTTTTGCGTTACTCTGCGCAAATACATCGCGAAACTCTGCGGTTTAATATTTCAGATAAGAATTATACCTTCTTCAACACCAAAGCAGTCCTATTGGTATTATATATTTTCAGATAAAAACTTGGATCATTTTCTTTCTGATAGGCTTGATAAGTGATCGAATCATCAATCCGTCCATGTCCACCAAATTCCTTACTGTCAGAATTAAGAATAATCTGGTATTCACCAGAATTGGGAACACGAAACTCGTACCCTTCAACAGAATGGTTAATATGAAAATTAAATACAAAAATCAAATGATTCCGTTCAAATACAATGGTTTTATTCCAGTCATCCATATTTAACTGGTTCCCAAAAAACGACGACATGATCTTATTGTCCTTTATCACATGAATCATCGCTTTGTCAAAAGCTGCTAAATACTGGTATTTTAATAAAGGATCATCCACCAGCGACCACTGTCTTCGGCAATGTTTGTAACTCCAGTTATTTCCTTCCCTGGGAAAATCTATCCATTCAGGGTGGCCAAACTCATTGCCCATAAAATTCATCCAGGCATTCCCACCAAGTGAAATAGTAAATAACCGGATTATTTTGTGTAAGGCTATTCCCCTGTCAATTTGCAAATCCGGATCATCCTTTTGCATGTGCCAGTACATCTCCTTATCCATCAACCGGAAGGCAAGTGTTTTATCACCCACCAGGGCCTGGTCGTGCGATTCGGCATAAGCTACAGTCTTTACATGGGTCAAACGATCGTTGAGCACCTGCCACATAAAACTAAGATCCCAGCTTTCATCATTGTATTCCTTCAGCAATTTAATCCAGAAATCGGGGATGCCCATGCCCAACCTGTAATCAAATCCCAATCCGCCATCTTCAACAGGGGAGGTGAGACCCGGCATACCGGTAACATCTTCGGCAATGGAAATTGCATTTGGTTTGATTGAATGGATCAAATGATTGGCTAATTGCAGGTATGTAACTGCATCCCACTCCACGCCTTGCTTAAAATATTTATCACGATCCGTTATAGGTTCGTTACCATGATGAAAATACATCATAGAACCCACACCATCAAATCGAAATCCATCAAAATGAAATTCTTCCATCCAATATTTCAGGTTCGATAATAAGAACCGAAGTACTTCTGTTTTTCCATAGTCAAATATTTTGGAGTCCCATTGCGGATGTTCACCTCTTTCACCAGGATGAAAATATTGAGATTCCGATCCATCAAACCGGTTGATCCCTTCAACTGTATTTTTTACTGTATGAGAATGGACTACATCGAGGATAACAGCTATGCCAATTCCATGTGCAGTCTTTATCAGTTCTTTCAAATCTTCCGGTGAGCCAAATCGCGAAGAAGGGGCAAAAAAACTGGACACATGATAACCAAATGAACCATAATAGGGATGCTCCTGTATGGCCATCATTTGAATGGCATTGTATTCGGCATTTTTAATACGGGGTAAGATATTCTTTGCAAACTCTTTGTAAGTACCAACACCCTCTTTTTCCTGAGCCATCCCAACATGGCATTCATAGATAAACAATTCTGTATCCCCGGCCATTTCAAACTGATCATCTTTCCAATTAAACTGTTTAGGTATCCATACCTGTCCGGTAAAATTTTTTGTATCATCATCCTGAACCACCCTGTTGATGTAAGCAGGAATTCTGAAATTTTCACCCATTTGTGAAACCACAAGTACCTTTATCTTCGATCCTTGTGTAAATGTTGTTTGATATTCACTTTTTGGTAAAAATATTTCCCAAATACCATATTGATCCCTGGTCAAGGGATGGCTGTATTTTTCCCAGTTGTTGAAATCACCGACCAAATAGAGCGCAGTTGCTTGTGGCGCCCACTCACGGTAAACCCAACCTTTTCGACTGGAATCGTAATTGATACCGAAATATTTATATGTATTGGCAAATTCATTCAAACCTCCAAATAAATCTTCAATACTTTTTAACCGGTCCTTATAACGATTATACCGATCAATGATGTCCTGTTCACTCGGTTCGAGCCAGGGATCGTCTTTGATAAGCTTTAGTTTTTTCTGGTCCATATCGGGAAATTAACTCAGCAAAAGGGAAAATGACACCCGTCCCAATCGAATGGAACGGGTAAATCAAATTATCCCTTTTCATCAGGACGAGAAAATCGCCCTAACCATCATGGGTCTCAAGGTTTTCATGCTTTTGGATATATCTTTTATAATACGGAGCATCTTTTGACCGACAATTATTTATTAAAAATTGATTGTTTATTATTTAGAATTATTCCAAATGATGCGCAAAGATAAAATAAATTCTATTACTTTGTGAACTAAATATTTAAGATTTGACAATTTGCACACTTGGACATTTAGCACACAGGGAAATGAATAAAAAAGCACCTTTATTAACACCATTTAAAGTTGGTAATTATTATTTACAGAACAGGGTGATAATGGCGCCGCTAACAAGGAGGAGAGCAACAGAAGACCATGTTCCAACCGACATCATGCGTATTTATTATGAACAACGAGCTTCTGCGGGACTGATCATTTCCGAAGCCAATAACATTTCTTTGCAGGCTGTCGGGTACATGAATTCTCCCGGGATATTTACACAACAACAAATTAAAGCATGGAAGCCCATAACTAAAGCAATACATGATAAAGGTGGTTTAGTCTTTATGCAACTCTGGCATGTAGGTAGGGTGTCGCATCCAGTATTACAACCGGAAGGTAAATTGCCAGTATCCTCATCTGCCATAACTGCAAAAGGTGAAATCAACACCCTAAAAGGACATAAGCAAATAGTAGCACCCAGAGCGTTGGAAACGGATGAAATTCATAGAATAGTAAATGATTATAAAAATGCTTCCCTGAATGCCATTGATGCAGGATTTGATGGTGTTGAAATTCATGGTGCGAATGGTTATTTGCCTAACCAGTTTTTGCATGATGGATCCAATAATAGAAAAGATAAGTATGGTGGAAGTATTGAAAACAGGTGTCGTTTTGTTCTGGAGATAGTTGAAGAATGTTGCAAAGCAATTGTCTCTGATAGGGTAGGGATCAGGCTTTCTCCGAGCGGTATTTATAAAGATATGTTCGATTTCAACCCGGTTGAGCTTTATGAATATTTAATTGAAAAATTGAATGATTATAACCTGGCTTATCTTCACTTGATGGAGCCTTATGTAGCGCTGGAACCGGCTGAAAAATACCATAGATACCTTAAGATAGTTACTCCCCATTTTCGTAAGATTTATAAAGGTCCATTGATCACTAATGTTGGTTTCAATTTTGAAAGCGGGAACAAAATAATTAAAGAAGGCCAAACCGACATGGTAGCTTTTGGAAAATTATTCATTTCCAATCCTGATCTTGTGGAACGATTTGCCAAAGGTGCTACATTAAATCCCTTGGATGAATCTACTTTTTATTATGGTGGAAAGAAGGGATATATTGATTATCCGGTAATGGCTTGAGTGATAAGGGCTGTTCGGGATTTGCAATCCCGAACCAAATATTGTCTTGATTTTTAATCCTAATATTATTTAAGCAAAGTGGATAACAAATTCCCGTTTATCACTTTCGGATTACAAATCCGAAACAGCGATTAAGAAACCTATTTCACCTCCTCATCCCAATACCTCCATCGGCCTTGCTGCATGATCTCCAATCGTTGTATAAATGTCTCTGTAAAATAACGGTGAATCTTGTAATTGATATAACTTCCAAACGGCCCGCCTCGGGACATGAGCATTTCGGAAAAACTTTTTTGTTCAGGGTAGTGGGTCAGGGTCACTATTTCATCTTCAGGTATTTCTGCCAACAGTTTTGCAACATTCACTGCTTGCATCAAACCACCTACTTCGTCAATCAATCCGTTTTCCGCTGCTTGTTCTCCAGTCCACACACGGCCATGCGCCAGGAGTTCAGCTTCTTCAAAGGTCATTCCCCTGTATTTGGCAACATCTGCTAACCAGACATTAAAATGCACCCAATGATTATTAGTGAACCGTTCCCACTCTTCATCAGTGAAGTTATGATAGTCCGAATATATCAATGCGTTTGGGCCCTGGCTAACAAAATCCATGGTAATGCCCAGTTTATTGTACAATTCTTTCATTACAAACTTACCGCTGATCGAACCAATGGAACCTGTATAAGTACTCCGGTTGGCAAGAAGCTTATTTCCTTTATAAGCTATCTCATACCCTCCTGAAGCAGCCACACCGACCATTGAAATCACAACTGGCTTCTCCTTTGTAATAATTTCAATCTGACGGCATATCATATCGCTCACCATACCATCACCACCTCCCGAATTGATCCTGAATACAATAGCTTCTACATCCTCATCCTCCAATGCTTTCCTGAGGTTTTTATTTACGGTTTCATATCCCATGGTCTGCCCCCACAAAGGATCATAACCACTTTCTTTTCCCATAATACTTCCTTCGGCGTGTACGATAGCGATTTTTTTATCACCAGCCAGATCCAGGTCTTCCGGATCAACATTGGCATAGGTTGCTGAAGTAACAAGCCTTTCATTTTCCTCGTATTCATCTTCTTCTCTTTCGTCCAAATTCAATCGCAATTTTATCTCATCCCAGTAAGCTACTCCATCAATAAGACCGTATTTTGTTAAGTTATCAGGTTCGCCGGAAAACAGGGCATATTCCATGGCGTTTGTTAACTGCTCTTCCGAAAGTCCCCGGTCAGTGCCTACGACTTCCATAAACGTATTCCAGCGTTCCTCAAGCAGCCACTTCCTGTTTTCGCGGGCCGGTTCAGTCCATTTGTCTTCAAGTAACAATTCAGCTGCCGATTTATAATCTTTTATTTTGCTTAGTTCAGCTTGAATACCCAGTTTTTCCAAGGATCCTTTTATGAAAGGTGCGCTTGCGGAAAAACCGGTAAAATTAAAATAACAAGATGGTGGGACAAAAATTGAATCGCAGGCTGAAGCCAGAAAATAGGCGCCACGATTCATCATGGTTGAATAGGCATAAACCTTTTTGCCCGCATTTTTGCATTCATCAATGGCATACCTGATATCTTCAATATTTGCAGGATAATCAGAATATCCATCAATTTTAAATATGACTCCGTCAATACGGTCATCCACAGCCGCTTTCCTTAAATTTCCCAAAACCCGGTGAAGGCTTTCCCCTTCTCCCTCAAAAATATTGGGAAGATCTTTTTGCGGTGGGTATTCTTTTAAACCGGTCTCCAGGGTAATTAATAAGTAGGAGTTGTCTTCTATGTCCGGGGCTTTTTCGCGCGTGGAAATGGCCACAATAATGACAATGACAATTAGAAAAAAAACAATAGCAGTAACTACTGCCAGCAGGGTACGAAGAAATGTTTTCATGATTAATTTGTTTTTTTAGTTAATATTTATTTGAGTAATGGATACCTTGACAAGTCATTATACTAAGTTTACTTAATTCCGTCATAAAGGTATTCATTGATTGATTAAAATCCAAATTTATCCTTACTTGGTTACTTTACTCCCCCTCAGTTTCAAGCCTGCCTGCCGGCGAGACAGACGTCCACGATTGAAATCCTTTGCTAATAAATTGATTCCTGTATGATCAACTTTTTACATTTATTTTCACAAAGTTTTAATTACAATCAATCCTAATCATTTAAAAGCTCCAATAATAACTCACCTGTTTCAGTTGTTCTGTATCTTTGGT
>JAUVJI010000142.1 GCA_030596605.1 Bacteroidales bacterium | reverse complement strand
TCGTACGCATGTAAAAGCTGAACTTAGAGGTATATCCGGGCAAGATGAATATGGTGATGGTATGGTTGAACATGACATGCATGTTGGTCAATTACTTGATCTATTAGATGAGTTAGGTATTGCTGAGAATACAATCGTGCAATATGGTACAGATAATGGCCCTCATAAAAACACCTGGCCTGATGCCGGAGTTAATCCTTTTAGAGGAGAAAAAAATACAAACTGGGAAGGTGGTTGGAGAACACCATCAATAATTCGTTGGCCCGGACATATTGAAGCAGGTTCTGTTTCTAACGAAATAGTCTCGGGAATGGACTGGATGCCAACTTTCCTTGCTGCAGCAGGAAATGAAAATGTAAAGGATGAATTGTTAAAAGGAAAAACCATTAATGGCAAAACCTTCAAAGTGCATTTAGATGGATATAATTTTTTACCTTACTTAACCGGCGAAGCAGAAAAAGGTCCAAGAGAAGAAATATTTTACTTTTCTGATGATGGCGATTTAACTGCTATGCGTTATAACGATTGGAAAGTTATTTTTATGGAACAAAGGTCCACTGGAACTTTGCAAGTTTGGGCAGAACCATTTATTACTTTACGTATGCCTTTATTGTATAATTTGAGAAGAGATCCTTATGAATTTGCAACAATCACATCGAATACTTATTGGGATTGGTACTTAGACCATGGGTTTTTATTGTTGCCTGCCTCTGAATATGTAGGTAATTTTATTGGAACTTTTCAAGATTATCCACCAAGAATGAAGGCTGCAAGTTTTAATTTGGGCGAAACAATGGATATGTTAACAACTCCAGGAAATAATTAAAAAAGCAAAAAGGCCGGGTAGTGATAATTATCCGGTCTTTTAAAAATAATCATTATGAGGAAAGGAATAGTAAATTTATTAAGCCTTTTAATCGCAATAGGTGTTTTTGTATCCTGTGCACCAATTTCTAATAAAGATACGGATGTTGTAAATCAGGAAACTGAAAACGCAGATCCACTGCCTTCATGGAATGAAGGAACAACTAAAACAGCAATTATAAATTATGTGAGTGATGTTACCAATGCTGAAAGCGAGAATTTTATTTCCATTGCAGATCGTATTGCCACATTTGATAATGATGGGAACCTGTGGTCAGAACAACCGGCCTACTTCCAGTTGTTTTTCACTATTGATCGGGTAAAGACATTAGCTACTGATCATCCTGAGTGGAAAACAGAGCAACCTTTTAAAGCTATTTTGGACGATGACATGGATGAATTGCTAAAATATGGTGAGCATGGGCTAATTAAAATAGGAATGGCAACACATGCCGGTAATACTACTGATGAATTTGAAGCTATTGCAAAAGAATGGTTAGCAACTGCAAAACATCCTCGTTTTAACAGACCTTATACTGATTTAGTGTATCAGCCAATGCTTGAACTTATTAAATATTTACAAAAAAATAATTTCAAAACCTTTATCGTTTCAGGTGGAGGTATTGAATTTATGCGTCCATGGGTTGAAGAAGTTTATGGAATACCTCGTGATCAGGTTGTTGGAAGCACAATAAAAACAGAATTCGTAAACGAAGATGGGAGTCCGGTTATTAAAAGACTAGCAGAACTTGATTTTATTAATGATAAAGCTGGAAAACCTGAAGGTATTAATAGGTTTATAGGTCGTAAACCGGTTTTTGCTTCGGGAAATTCAGATGGTGATTTAGCCATGATGCAATGGACGGCCTCAAATAAATTAAAAAGCTTTATGCTCTATGTTCATCATACGGATTCAGTTCGTGAATGGGCTTATGATAGAAAATCACATATTGGACGCCTGGATAAAGGACTTGATGAAGCGAATGAGAAAGGATGGACAGTAATTGATATGGAAAAAGACTGGAAGGTAATTTATCCGTTTGAGTTAAAAAAATAAATACAGAATAGAAACTTAATGAACCCCTGCCTAAAGGCGGCAGGCGGGTTAGAGCCTTTGTCGTAATTTCATCAATCAACATCCTTGTTAAGGATATTTCTATTTGAATATTTTACTAATTGTATTTTCTTCTCTCAATAAGAACTTCTGCTTCTTTACGGGTTCCTAATAAAATAGCGATCCATTTTGTTTTTTCATTTTGTTCAAGTATTATTTTCACCGTCATGGTCAACGGAACAGAAAGAAACATGCCCACTGTCCCCAATATGAATCCCCAAAATATCAACGATAAAAAAACCACTAAGGTTGAAAGCCCCAGGCCTTTTCCCATTACCCTGGGTTCAACTACGCTACCAACAAACATATTTACAAAAACAAATACCCCTATTGTCCACAAGAAACCATCAAAACCCAATTGTACCAATGCAAACAAAACAGCAGGGACACCGGCAATTATTGACCCTATATTAGGAATATAGTTCAACAGAAAAGCAATCATGGCCCACAATATAGCATACTCAACACCTATAATTAACATTCCTATCCAGATAAGAAAACCGGTCAGGAGACTGACTAAAGTTTTAATTCCCAAATAATGACGTATGCTTTGACCAATCTCATTCAAATATTTCAATGATTCGCCAGGCTTGTCAACAATAGCTATTGTCTTTACTGCAAAAACATTAAGTTCAAGCAATAAAAAAACAACAATAAAGATAATTACAACTGTATTGCCCATGAGTCCGCTAAGCTCACCTAACATACCGGCTGTAGCACTCATGATTTTACCTGCATCAAACATTTCCCTTAATTGTTCTGTGGAAACATTAAAACCTATATCATTAAGTGAATGGAATGTGGAATGGACTATTTCATTTAACCGCACTGTATATTTAGGGGCATCGTTTGTAAATTGTGCCACCGACACACCAATCAGTTGACCAATAATGAAAAAATTTAAAAGAACGCCCAATAAAACAATCAAAATTGCCACTCCATGCGGTACTTTCTTTTTTAAAAGCCAACCCAAAGGCTGAGCAACAACAATACTGATAAAAAGAGACAACAACATCAGTGAGATCAGAGATGATGCATACATCATTCCGGCAATAATGATGATAAATGCTGCTGTATTCAAAGCAGGAGAAGCTAGTTTTGCAGGTAATGTTTTATTTTCCATGTAATGCAAATTTTGGTATAAACTTATATTAATGGAGTAAAGATAAACACTATTTACAATTTATTGGCTTTTTGTAAATGTATGCAAACTTTGAGGATATCCTTAACTGACTAATTCACAAACTTAAAGCATTGATCGAGTGAATTATACCAATTGTTTTATAAAATGCGCCAAAGCATTTTGTAAATTACAATGGTTAATGCCGTAGTAGATTCAAAGTGCCAGTATGAACGAAATGAAATAGTGGCGTATTTTGAATCACATACGGTATTAATCTGACGACAAAGAAAAGCTAATATTTATTGTAAAATTTGTGGTTAACTGATATTGCTTTTCTGCTTCTTTAAAGATACTATCCTGTAGAAGTCAATTTTTTTCTAAAAACTGAAAATAAATTACTGATTTTTAAAACCTTATTCTAACCTTCACGTAGAAATCATCAATATATGCCGTGACCATATATGATGAAAAAATATATTTTATTTATAGTTATTCTATTCGGTCTTTCAACTTATTCACAAAATGAGCCATTGGATTCTCATGTCGTAAAGGAAATTGATAGTTTAGAAACTATAGTATACAATAGTTCCATTAATAAGGAAACTAAACCAAAACTGGTTGAGGCTTGCAAAATGCTCATCCATCTCTTTCCTCAATTGCCTTTTCAACAACAAATTGAACACGCAGAAAGCATTCAAAATATTACCGATAACCTTAATGACGATGGAATCACCTTAGAAATAACATCTATTTTGGCCAATGCCTATTTTAAGATTGGGAATTACGATAGTTCAACTGAAGCATATTATAAAATATACAATTTATACAGCATAAGTGGTAGCGAGATAGATAAAGCTGAAGCATTGATGAAAATCGGTTTAAACCACTATATGTTGCACAAGTACATGAAGGCAAAAGATTATTATGAAAGGGCTCTGGATTCATTTAAAAAAAATCAATATTTCACCGGTATTGCCGAAGCACAGCAGAGTATTGCCCTCATTTTAAGTCATTGGGGAGAATATGATATTGCATTGACCTACAACTATGAAGCGCTTAATTTATGGAAAGAAATAGATAATATCTTTCAGATTGCCTCAGTAAATTTCAATATTGGTAAAATTTATTTGGAACTGGGTGATTTGAATCGGGCAAAAGAGTGCTTTGAGAAAAGTTTAAATCTATTTTCAGAAATTAATAGTACAAAAGAAATAGCAATTTTGACAGGATATATCGGGGACATTTATGTACAAAATAATAATTATGATAAAGCCCTGGAGTATTACCTTCAAGCTGACATGATAGGTCAACAAATCCATGATAAGGAGTTGAATGCAGAGACTTCATTTAACCTGGGTAAGATTTACAACCTTATTGGTGAATACATTAAAGCTATTGACCACCACAGGAAAGCAATAAAACTGAATGAAGATGAGGATAATATAAAGGCTCTGGCTGAAAATTACGTTGAACTGGGGCTTGTATATTTCAACCTTGAACTTTTGGACCAGGCACTATTTATTTATAATAAAGGACTTAATATAAGTCTCGAAACCAATTATAAATTTCAGACTACAATATACTACAAACATTTATCAGAAATTCATTCCCGGCTTGGCAATTTTGAAGATGCCTTTTTATGTTACCAACTCTATATTGACGGAAGGGATCAAATATACTCTGCTGAAAGCAAATTAAAAACAGCCGAGCTTCAGGCCAAGTACCAACTTTCAGTTAAAGAAAAAGAAAATGAGCGCTTGCGACATAATGAGCAACTGATCAATGCCCAGATAAAAAACCAGTGGCTCATCATTGCACTTGTTGCGTTTGCACT
Source organism: Bacteroidales bacterium (assembly GCA_030596605.1). Taxonomy (GTDB): domain Bacteria; phylum Bacteroidota; class Bacteroidia; order Bacteroidales; family JAADJA01; genus JAADJA01. The sequence goes on along the minus strand of JAUVJI010000142.1, from coordinate 7,584 downwards.
GATATGCTTACTTGTCGTTACAACAATATTTCGTAAGCGCTACAGATCAAACAGGAAATTGAATGTGCAGCTATCTCTAAAAAATAGAAAAATCGAAGATCAGCAGAAAAAAGTTGAGACCCTGAATACTGATCTGCAAACGGCAAACAATGCAAAAGACCGGTTCTTCTCAATTATTGCACATGATCTCAAAAATCCGTTCAACTCATTGATGGGATTAATTGAATTGATGATTGAAGATTACAAAACTATGGATGATGAGATGCGACAGGAATTCCTTGAGCAGATGAAATCATCTTCAGATAGAATTTATGCTTTGCTGCAAAACCTTTTATTATGGGGAAGTAATCAAATTGGTAAAACAGAGGTATTAACGGAAAACATAAACCTGTCAAATATAGCAGATGACACCATTAATCTGATATCTTCGGTTGCTGCTAAGAAAAACATAAAAATTTGCAAAAAAATACCACAGGAAACTTATGTCTTTGCTGACAAGAATATGATTTCAACCGTCCTGATAAATTTAGTATCCAATGCAATCAAATTTACACCTGAAGATGGGACAATTGAATTACATACCTTTATCAAAGACGGAAATGTTGAAGTTATGGTAGCCGATTCGGGAGTGGGAATTTCACCGGATAACCTCGAAAAACTATTCAGGCTTGACGAAAAAGTCCAAAGCGATGGAACCAATAAAGAAAAAGGAACCGGACTTGGATTAATTCTATGTAAAGAATTCGTTGAGAAGAACCATGGTAAAATATGGGCTGAAAGTCTTGAGGGTACAGGAAGCTGGTTCTATTTTACGTTACCGCTTCCAAAAGTATCATCCAAAGAAATACAGGATCCTCAAAAAGAATCAAAAGAGATCATTCCAGCAACAGTTTAAAGTAATATTTCCTGATCAATCAAGATTTACCGCATTTTTCCAGAATTATTAACTTATAACACTGGATAGAATTATAAATATCAATGAATTTTAAATCCACCATACTATAATAATTTTTATTATATTTGCGACATCAATCAAAACATAACGTTATGAAATTAGATTTAATTTGCAAATATCTCGGATTGGCGTTAGGTACTTTTTCCGGGCTGTTGATCCTCGCTGGTGTTATTGGATTCTTTACAGGTCCATTGTTAGGTGTCGTAAATTACTGGAACTATTTCTGGTTTGCAATACCACTTATATTGCTTGCGATATTCTGCATGTTGGTGCATATAGGTTGCAAAGACAAACCTGAATAGCCTATTGGTTATCATCAGCAAAAAGTTTAAATCCATCCGGACAGGATGGATTTTTTTTTGAAATTTGTTTCTCAGAACAAATTTGTAATCCAGAGATAACAAAAGAGTACAAAATGACAGAATGCAATAAATTTTGAATTCTATTGTTAAGCAAGTAATTTTGTTTTCTCAAACATAATTTTATGAAAAAGCATATTTGTTTACTCCTTTTTGTTTTCCTTTTTAGCCTGATCTCCTTTGGACAATTTAAGGGAGGCATGAAAGGTGGTGTTAACTTTTGTGATCTTATTGTATCCGAATCAGGTGATTTATTTAGCGATCAATCATTCAAAGGAAAAACGTCATATCATATCGGTACTTATATTCAGAAATCATTCAATGAACAATTAGCATGGCAAATAGAAGTTCTGTTCTCCAACAAGGGATATATTCATGAGCACGAAGGGCAGAAAACCAATGTTTCCCTGAATTATATTAATTGGCCAATTTTTATTGTATATCGCCCCATTGAACTCCTGGAATTTGAACTTGGCCCTGAGTTTGGGTATATGATCTCCGGTGATGATATGATCAGTAATTTTGATATGGGCATCGATATTGGGGCCCGGGTAAATATTTCCAGGAAATTCCTTGCCGGAGTCAGGTATAACCAAGGTTTACCTTTTAAATTAAAACTTGATAATACTGAATCTGACGGATACAATCCCACCTATTACAATAGTGTTTTCCAGATCTATATTGGTTTTAACCTGATAAACGATCATAAAAAGGAAGAATAGTTTCATTTCAATTAGCAGAATTTATTTTGCAGGATACTCCCTATCATCAAAAGATTTATAGTTTAAAAAATCCCCCTCCAACATAAGTTGAAAGGGGAATCAAACGGATTGGGATTTCGTAAATTTTCGTTCATATTCATTGACAAGGAAAAAATGGAAAGGTCGCAATCGGGGGAATTAGATTTTGAAATTATCCAATAAATGAAACCAGACATATAGAGAATTTTTATATCTTTAGAAACTAAATCAAACCTTAAATAAAATGGAAACAGGATTGCTACTTTTAACTCTATTTATTCTATTTATTTTTCCAATAGCAGGCCTCGTATTAATTTTCAGGAAAGCAGGTCAGAAAGGACTATTGGCAATCATACCAATTGTTAACATGATTATATGGTTAAGAATCATACAAAAACCAATGTGGTGGATCATACTTTTCTTCATACCGCTTATTAATTGGATTGTATTTGCTCTAATGTATATTGAAACTTTAAGGCATTTTGGAATAAACAAAATCTATCATGCTCTTTTATCTGCTCCATTCTTTTTTATTTATTTACCAATAATCGGATTTAGAAATAAATATCAATATATAGAAGATACCAGCCCTGAGAAAGGATTTGATTTTAAGAAATGGGGGGTGGCTTTAATTGGCACCATACTTCTTATTTCTGTGCTGCAACTGTACAGGGGACTATTTTACGAGCCATTTACTGTTCCTACCACAGCCATGGAAGGAACTATTCTTACTGGAGATTATGTTTATACAAGTAAATTAGCGGTGGGCCCAAGACTGCCAATCACACCAATATCAATTCCCAACTATCACCATACAATTCCATGGCTGAATATAAATTCATTCAGTGCAGCTATTTCATTTCCATACTTGCGACTTTTTGGTTCACCCAATGTAAAAAGAAATGATATTATAATATTCAACTATCCGGAAGGAGATTCGGTGTCTGACGTGTACCAGAGTAATATCAGCTACTACAGACTAGTAAAGGAATACGGACGGGAAACTGTTTTGAAAAATCACCGACAATTTGGAGATATAATTTACAGACCGGTGGACAAACGGGAACATTATATTAAGAGGTGTATAGGATTACCTGGTGAAACTTTGGAAATCAAAGATGGCCAGGTTTACATAAATGAAGAATCCATTGAAAATCCTCCCACTCTCAAGTTTGGCTATTATATTGATGCTCCAAAAGGGATTGGCCGCAAATTAAGGGATGAGATAGGAATAACAGAGGAAGAATACAATACCTGGAGAAACTATCCTGATGGGCTTTTATATTTTACAAAAAATCAAATTGAATTGCTTGACAAAAAGGCTTCATCCATAGTAATTGAGAAAGTGAACACTGAAAAAGGAGTGTGGAGATCGTATTTGTTCCCATTCGATGAAAACTTCAAATGGAACCCAGATAATTACGGTCCAATTTATATTCCCGAAAAAGGCAATACCATTAAGATCACCAAAGACAATCTACCCTTGTTCAGGAGGATCATTGAAGTATATGAAAATAATGAAGTAAATATTGTTAACAATGCTGTATATATCAATCTTAAAAAAGCTGACAACTATACCTTTAAAATGAACTACTATTGGATGATGGGCGATAACAGGCACAATTCAGCTGATTCAAGGTATTGGGGTTTTGTACCAGAAGATCATATTGTGGGCATGGCATTTTTGGTGGTTTACTCAAAAGGCGAACATGGATTAAGAAAAGGGCGATTTATGAAACATATAAATTAAATTGACTTGAGATGTAACTTTTAATAAATTGAACTGCATTTGTTAACCTATAAGAATTTTTTATAAATTTAACAGTCTTTAAATATTTGTTCCAACCTTAATATTATGATCATGGAAAACGACAATTCTACAACCTTTTATGAAATATCAACAAAAGATGAAATCGCCATTATAAGGATAAAAGAAAAAGTCTTTGATCTGATCACAGATATAAATCAAAGTGCTAAACTCCTCGACTTTCTTAGCGATATCGATCACAGCCAGGAAATAAAAGTCCTTTTATTTTATAATGACCCCGAAAGTTTCAGCATAAATAATTATGACAAATTCATTAAGCGGGTTATGGGTGATAAGGATGCAGAAAATGAAACGGGTTCATCAAAGATCAGCCAAAGAAATATCAGGTTTCGTGAAATAAATATTTTGAATAGTTTGATCAAACAAATTGCCGGTTTGCAGATCATCGTTGTTTCGGGGATACAGGGTGAGGTGGTTACTCCTTTTGCCGGCGCTTCCCTGGTTTCTGATTTCAGGTTTGCCAGTGAAGATGCCGAATACTGCATGATCCATAATAAATATGGTTTGCACCCCAGTGGTGCCTTGCCTTTTTTCCTTTCCAGCTTTGTGCATCACTCAAAGGCGCTTGAACTGCAATTACGCGAAATAATTCCAGCAAAAGAGGCGCTTGAACTGGGATTGATCAATAAAATAATGCCAAAGAAAGATTTTGAAAAAAACTTGTTAGCGGAAGTAAAAAAATTCACCCACCATAAATATTGTACCATCCGCAATACAAAACGATTGACCAATTTTTATCGCAAAGCCCTGAGTGACTATTTTGAGTATGAGTCGGGGTTGTTGAATTTGTAGAAAGAACCAAAATCTTGTGTTATCCTGTCAATTGGAGGTTGACTTGACACAAGTTGAGCTAAGAGTAAAATATAAAGATTCAAAAGAACTTGATTTGAAATTTATTAATAAGTACAAACAATAAAACAGATAAGGATTCATTAGCTGATTAGAAATTCAATAAGGGATTATTTAAAAAAATCAAGAATGTTTCGGAAGTTAATTTAAACAAGGTTACCTGTCCTGACTGCGAAAAAGATCAACCCAGGGTTAGAATACCTAAAAACTGGCGGCAGGCCATGTGGGGTGGGAACACCTGTTCGGGGTATGATAGCGAAATGGATAGGTTTGGGAAACAAATAGAGAAAAAATGACAAAGGTTTTATTATTACTGACAGGAGGAGCCATAGGAACTTTGGCGCGTTACGGATTGTCGGGACTGACCCACAAATTTTTTGAAGGGACATTTCCGCTTGGGACATTAATGGTTAACCTGGCCGGCTCTCTTATCATCGGACTTATCTGGGGATTATGGGAATCGAACAACATTCCCACCGGTATGTGAACCTTTATTTTCATTGGTATACTTGGTGGATTTACAACATTCTCGTCTTATGCATTGGAAACACTTAACCTGTTCAGGGACGGAGAAACAAAAATGGCAATCATAAACATACTGGCCAGCAATATCCTGGGATTACTTCTTGTATTTCTTGGATTTGTAGCTGCCAGAGGACTTATAAACATTATCAGATAAAATGAAACTACCGGAAGAAGGACAATTACTGCGAATATTCATTGGAGAGGAAGATACCCATAAGGGCAAACCTCTTTATGAAGCGATTGTATTTAAGGCAAGAGAACTGAACCTGGCGGGTGCAACGGTATTAAGAGGCATCATGGGATTTGGTACCCACAGCCGTTTGCACACTGCAAAAATCCTGCGACTGTCGGAGGACATGCCTATGGTGATTGAGATTGTGGACACAGTTGAAAATATCGAGAAGATATTGCCGTTCCTTGATGAGACGGTGGATGAAGGGCTGATCACAAGGGAAAACGTAAAAGTTATCAAATACAGGCATAGTAAGGATGAAAAATAATTTATTCGGATAAAACCCATAATTTTGGGACATACAAAACACGCATGAAAGAATTAATTTTACTTTGCTTTACACTTCTCCTTTCCAATTTTACTTTTGGTCAAACTGAAGAATCAGAGAGACTTCCTTCCTTTCCAAGTGGTGAAATGGCAAGAATTAAATTTATTGAAGATAATATCCAATATCCTTTAGCAGCCTGTCGAAATAAAATCGAAGGTAAAGTCGATGTAGAGTTTTGGGTTGATACAACCGGCAAGTTACGAGGTATTTCAGTTTGTAAACGACTTGGTTATGGATACGATGAAGAAGCCTGTCGAATATTTAAAATTATGCCAGATTGGATTCCGGCAAAGAGTAATGGCCAATTGGTTAATAAAGAAATGAGAATAACAATTAACTTCATTCTAACCGATGACTTAATTAAAAAATCTAAGACAGCACACGAAAATTATTTAAATGCCAGAGAACAATATACAAAATCAAACTATGAAGAAACCATTGAACTTTTAGATTATTCCGTAGAAGAATTTCCTGATTTCAATGAGGCGCTAATTTTACGTGGACAAGCCTACTATAATTTGAATGACAGCATTAATGCTTGTAACGACTGGAAGTCTGCATTCTACGGTGGGTATACACAAATATATGGACCATTATTATTAAATTGTAATATCAATGTTGAAGATATTAAACTATACGATGATCAAATTTTTACAGTTCCTGAGGAAATGCCAGAGTTTCCTGGAGGAAAGGAAGTGTTGCAAAATTATCTTATTGAAAATATTGAATATCCAGTTGATGCCTATTTAAATCAGAAAGAAGGAAGGGTATTTCTTACTTTCATTGTTGAAAAAACTGGTAATATAACTGATGTAAGAGTTTTGCGAGGTATCGGGCATGGCTGTGATGAGGAAGCTATCAGGACAATACAAAATATGCCAAACTGGAATCCGGGTAAACTAAGAGGTATTCCTGTTCGGGTTCAATATAATCTACCAATTTTGTTTGTCATTGGCGAAGAAGCAAAGCAACAAATGAATGAAGCCAAAGATATTTATTCCGAAGCACTTAGTCATTTTGAATCAGCTAACTATTCGGAAGCTATTTCACTTTTAAATAAGGCCATTGAATTAAATCCATGGTATATAGACGCTTTGATACTCAGGGGTGATGTATTTAAAGAACTCAATGATTTGGAAAATGCATGTGTTGATTGGAATATTGTAAAAGAATTCGGAAGTATTGAATTGGATGGTAAAATTGAAGAATTTTGTGGAGACTATAATAACACTTTTGTGAAAATAGTTTGAAAAACATGACTCTGTAAACATTATTATATTATATGTGCAGTCAGGTGTTACCACCTGATTGCACCAAAACTTTATCATGATTAAAAATATTCTTCATTTAGCGCTGTTCGGATTTGCAATCATTTCTATGATGATTTCCTGCGATAAATGTGGGGAGTGCTTCACCCCTCCAAGTGGAGTGGGATTAATGATCACCGATAAAGATGATGGAACGGATTTGATATTCAACGGAACCTATTACGCCGATTCCATTTTGATCTATTATTACGATCAAAACAATAAAAAGAATGTTGAGATTTCAACTATTTTAGATACGCTTAATCAAAGAGGAATAGTTTATTCCAGAGATATTGCATGGAAAAGTGTGGAAGGGTTTAAGAATTTTTATCTGTACTTAGGGTTTCCTCAAAAAGTCAGGCCATTGATTTGAGCAAGTTTAATCACATTGAGCACAAAAATGATAACACCAATCCAACTTTCAGAAGTATTCTTTAGTTTTGCCTTGACTTCATTAAGCC
>JAUVJI010000111.1 GCA_030596605.1 Bacteroidales bacterium | reverse complement strand
ATTTCCTGGTATTGGAATTTTGGAGATGGAAGCGATACATTGTATTACGAGCAAACAGATTCATTACTCCATTATTATATTTTGCCAGGTACCTATAATGTATATTTGGTGACGAATGGCTTGCTAAACGGTTTTCCGGTAACAGATACAATTTTTAATGAAGTGACAGTTTTTGCACAGCCTGTTGCCATGATTGATACATCTAATCTTATTGTCTGTTTAAGTAGTCCTGTTCATTTTATAGATTCTTCATATACTGTAGATAGCGATACTATCATAAGTTGGTTTTGGGATTTCGGTGATGGATGGACATCTGATCTGCGAAATATAGATCATGTATATGATAGTATTGGCGAATATCTTGTAACACTTAATGTGAGTACAACTCATTATTGCGAAAGTTCAGATACTGTTACAGTTAAAGTTACAACCGCCCCTGATATTACATTTAATATTGAGAATGCTTGTGTTAATTCTCCAACGTATTTTATTCCAACAGAATCTGATGTTGAAATTACCGACTGGTTTTGGGATTTTGACGACCACAATAATCCTCTTTATGATACATCCACAAATGCAAGCCCATCCTATGTATACACTTCAATACACACTTATAATGTAACCATGGTTGCATCTTCGTATCAATGTGAAAAACATGTTACAAAATCATTCCTTGTATATCCGGTACCATATAGTGATTTTTCATATATCTCTGATTATGGAGATGTCCAGGGACGTACTTTGTTTAATAATCAGTCAATTTACGCCGGATCTTATTTATGGGATTTTGGTAATGGCCATACTTCTACAATTGAAAGTCCGATTGAAGTTTATGAAAAGGATAGTACTTACCTAATTACATTAATTTCAAAAAATGAATATGGTTGCGCCGATACAAGCAGGTATGAGCTTCTGGTATTTTTCAAGGGATTGTACTTTCCAACAGCTTTTTCACCCAATAATCCTAATGAGCAGATAAGTAAATTTACGCCCAGGGGAGTGAATCTTTCAAAATTTCTGGTACAGGTATTTGACATAAGGGGAAATTTGATGTGGGAATCCGACAAGCTTGATGAAAATGGTAGTCCTGTTGAAAGTTGGGATGGATATTATAACGGATTTCTAATGCCACAAGGAGTATATGTTTGGAAAGCCAATGGTACATTTAGAGATGGGATTGTTTGGAAAGGCTCAGAATTCCAAAGTGAGAATCCACAAACTCATGGAACCGTTACACTAATCAAATAATATCATCGTATTCTATAACGTGGTGTTAAGTCAACTGCAAACCGACATTATTCATCGGATGACTAAACAATTAAAACCCACGTAATATATATATATTACCACAAATGGCAGTCAAGAGTCATCCGATGATTGGCTAAGTTATGCGACATATTATCGATGCATTAACAGTAGGTTGTTTTAAAATATCTGAAAATTGAATAAAGTGAAATATTATTTTGCTTTGTTGTACCTCCTGCCAATGACAACTCTATTGCAAGTGGTAGTATAATAGGCTTTTATGCTTTAATAGTGTGGAAAGACTTGCCCGGTAGGGGATGCATCTCCTTCAACAAACCAAGTCTCCGTCCCTTAAGCCCAACCTCGACTTGGTGTGTTATACCGAGTTGAATTTCAAAATGTCCTATTTGTTCATCCAAAAAGGATTCCGAATACTCCTTTGAAAAATCATTGGCATTGCCAATTCTAATCTTAAAAATACCCATAAAAAGGACACATTTTGAAGAAGAATTGGTACAGTAGGATACTTTAATATCCACAGGTAAATAATAAAATGGCGATGATTAAAAGAGGGAAGAGAAAATAAATAGCATTTACATTGTAATTTCTTAAAGGTAAATTAAATTTCTGCTATTAAAGGTTAGAAAATAACGGGATCATAAATGATTGGGTAATCATTGGCAAATGATGATTGACTCTTAAAAAGATGAATTTGATCGAATTCGAAACGTAAGGTAATTTCATGAGCGCCTCCGGTACCCTTCATATTGGTGATGCTCAAATCATAACTATACATGAGTTTGAAGCGTGAATATTTATTCACCATCGGAATATTTATTCCAGCGAGAAGAATTATGGACTGGTAATTATAAATTTGAGATTGTTTATTCCGGTACCAGGCACCGACATATAAAACAGATTTCGCAATATTGGCGCCCAAATTAAAAGTATGGAATCCAGCCATGTTTTCATAAAGGAATCCTGGATTGTACCTGAATCCTTTTTTTGGATTGCTTCGCTGTATAATAACAAAATCGGCATTAACTATATACTTTCGTGCAACCCGCATATCCAGGCCCGAAAATGATTCATTTGGTTTTGTTATATGGTGTACAGCCAAACCGAAAGTAGCCGAAAGATATGTTTTTTCATAATTTATCAACCCACCTAAACTAAGGTCAGGGTATGATACACTATTAGTTTCAAATCCTTCAAAAGATGATGATGGGTAAAGCAGGCCATGACGGTCATCTAACTGATCAGACCAAATGTATTCATTTCCATCAATTTGTTTATTCATATAAGCTCCCATAAAACCTACTTGTGTTAGCCAATTACGGGCTAATTGAATTCTTGCTGAAGCCATCAACCCGATCATAGTTTGCTTAACATAGCCATCGCCCTCTTTATTAGTATTAAAGATTAATCCTAATCCTCCTGCTCCCGGCATAAATCTCTCTGCAATGTCCATTGAAAAATTGTAAGTTTTAAGATCGTCAGTGTATTGTGGCCATTGATCTCTATAAGATATTCTTACTTTTAATCCCTCGGTTAAACCGGTCATTGCGGGATTGTAAAATAATGGTGAATTGTAATATTGACTGTAATAAGGATCCTGAGCATGGGTAGTCGTACAAAAGGATATTGTAAGAACCAGGGTTATTAATATATATCGAATATTGTGTTTCATTAATAATTCAGCCAGTTTTTGATATTTCAAAATACGATCAAGTTGTAAAATGAAAATTTCACGAATAAACTATTCTGTTTATACAAAATTAACCAATGATAGTTTCGTATTGGGAATAATATTTTGTCTTTAAATGGTATTATTTTTTAAGCCAGTTGAATTTGTATGGATTTAATAATTCTCAAAATGACAAAAATCAAAGCTTGAATAAACACTATAGTTGCACCGGAAGGGATATTCAAAAAATATGACAGTAAAAGTCCGATCAATGAACCGGTCATTCCAAATATTATGGAAAAGAAAATGATTTTTTTAAAATCCTTTACAAATATATTAGCAGTAGCTTGTGGAATGGTGACAAGTGAAATGACAAGTATTATTCCAGCAACTTTAATACTTAATACAATGGTGAGGGCAACCAGGCTAATGAGGATATAATTAATAAGGTTAGCTGGAATATTTCTGGTTCTGATAAATTCTTCATCGAAAGCCACAAAGAGAATCGTTTTGTAAAAAATGAGGAAGAAGAGTGATATTAACAAAGCAAGAACAAATATTATTATTAAATCAAATTGAGTTACGGTAAGGATACTGCCAAACAAAAAACTGATAAGATTGGGAGCGTATCCAGGTGTTAAAAAAATAAAAATTATTCCGACAGCCATTCCGAATGACCACATAATAGCAATTGCTGAATCCTCTCTGACTTCAGATTTTTTCGACAAATATTCTATACCCAGAGCTGACAGGATACTAAAAACTGCCGCACCAAGTATCGGGTTGATACTCAAAAAATAACCTAATCCTATACCCCCGAATGAAGTGTGTGTAATCCCTCCACTGATAAACACTATTCTTTTCGCAACGATATATGTACCCATAATACCGCATGTGATACTTGTTAAAATAGCAGCCAACAATGCGTTTGTAAAGAATTTATATTGAAATAATTCTAACATGGGGTATCAATTTTAGTGATTATGGTGCTTTAATACTGTGTGAGGGATATCACCATGGGTAATTAGTTGTATAGGACAATTATAATCCCTGAGCTGTGCTTCACTTATCTGGTTCGATTTGTGATAGTGCAATTCTTTGTTAACGCAGGCAATAGTTTTAATGTACGTTGACAGCATTCCAATGTCATGTGAAACAATCATAACAGCCATGGTTTTATTCAATTCACCAAGTAATTCGTATAACTCGCTTTCAAAACGATTATCAACAAAATTATTTGGTTCATCAAGAATGAGAAGCTTTGGTGATGATATGATGGACCGGCATAGAAATACACGCTGTAATTCCCCACCCGATAAATTACCAATAGGCTTCTTTTTTAAATCTGCTATTCCTGTTTGTGCCAATAAGTCTTCAGCTTTTTGTTTTTCATCAGTAGTAAACCTTTTGATAAGTTTTTTCTTATCCATGTACCCTGACATTACAACATCTATAACCGAAATTGGAAATTTTTTATCGATGTAATTGATTTGTGGCATATAACCAATAGAATGCGCTAAATTTTCCCTGCTAAAGTGATAATGAATTTCACCTCTTTTTGGTTTAAGTAAACCAACAATAGCTTTTACAAGTGTTGTTTTACCTCCCCCATTAGGACCAATGATGCCGATGAAATCATCATTATACACCTCAAGGCTTGCGTCCTTAATAATTGTATTGCCATTATATCCAACATTTACATTTATTAGTTCGAGGAGTTTTGTTTTTTTTGTATCCATTATTAGCCTATTGATTTAGCGCTTGTGAAAGATTTTGTGATATCTCCAATAATTGATTCGGCCAGTTATAATCCAGGGGGTTTATCGGAATAACCTGCCCCTCTATTTCTTTGGCTATAGTTTCAGCTTTTGTTATATCAAATTGTTTCTGGACAAGAACTGTTTTTATTTGTTCCTTTTTTGCAATATCTATTATTTGTTTGATATAGTTGGCTGATGGATTCTTACCCTCAATTTCAATTGAAATTTGCTCAAGTCCAAAATCTGCTGCATAATAAGTGAGAGCGGGATGATAAATAATAAACCTTTTAGTATTGATACCTTCAAACATCGACGTTATAGATTTCTTCAATGCTTCAATCTCAGATATAAACTCATTATAGTTGCTTTTATAATAGGATATATTTTTTTTATCAATTTTAATTATGGCTTGATAAATGTTTAAGGCTATCTTTTTTACATTTTCCGGAGACATCCATATGTGCGGTTCAATCCAACCATGATGGTGATGAGAATGGGAATGTGAATTTTCGTTTTCCATTAAATCAAGTCCATTTGAAGTGTCTATAATTTCTAATTCCGGATATTCAGCTATGAATTTATCTATCCAGTTTTTTTCAAATTCGATATACCCGATTTTGAAATATATTTTTGAATCAGCTAACTGAATTAATTGATTTGGTGTCGGATCATAACTTGCAGGGCTGGCTCCTGGTGGAATTAATACATTTATTTCAAATTTATCGCCGGCAATTTTTTCTGCGAAATATTTTTGAGGTAAGATGCTAACAGAAATTATGGGTTTATTGGTTATTGTAGTAGGAGGGTTGCAGCTATTAACCAAAACAAATATTAGTACAATAGCAATACACCGGAAATTAAATTTTTGAAAAATATTTTTGAAAAATTTCATACTTTCTTTAATTATTAACTAAAGTATTACAATTATTGCAGGTTCCTATCACCAGGAAGTTGCTTTCCTTTTTTGTGAAACCTGAGGGTAATTCATAATTTTTCATTTGAACTTCGGGCAGGCACATTATTTTACCACAATCTGTACATTTAAAATGAAGATGTTCTTCCGGTTCCTTTTTCAAAACATATTTTGTTATCATTCCTTCTGTTGCAATAGGGTGAACTATTCCAATGTCTTTAAATTTCTTTAACGCCCTGTAAATGGTGGCCCTGTCACAAACACCTGTTAATTTATCCTGAATGTCCTTTTCTGAAAGAGCCACTTCATTGTTTAGAAAAATATCAAGAATATTGAGTCTGCCTGTTGTAATACTCAATTTATATTTTAATAGAATATTTTTTGCTTTCATATAAAATGCGACATTGTTGCAAAAATAATAAAAAAATTTGTTTTAAAATTTTAAGGAAATGAAAAATTTTCTTGGCTTAATTGATAAGTTTATCTTTTAAGAATTTAGCTGTGTATGAGTCTCCTGTTTTTAATATGTCGTCAGGCAATCCTTCAAAAACTATATTACCACCTTTTTCTCCGCCTTCTGGGCCTAAATCAATGATCCAATCAGCACATTTTATTACTTCCATATTATGTTCAATAACTATTATGGAGTGGCCTTTTTCGATTAAAGCATCAAATGCGGTTAATAATTTTGAAATATCATGAAAATGTAGCCCGGTTGTAGGCTCATCAAAAATAAATAGGGTAGGGGCCTCGGAAGCTCCTTTGGAGAGGAAATAGGCTAACTTAACTCTTTGTGCTTCTCCACCGCTCAAGGTACTTGAAGGCTGTCCTAATCCTAAATAACCAAGGCCAACATCTTGCAACGGCTTTAATTTTTCTGTTATTTTCCTTATTGCAGAAGTGGGATTTTGGGTAGCACTGAAAAATTCGATGGCCTGGTTGATTGTCATATTTAGGATATCATTGATATTTTTCCCACTGTATTTAACATCTAAAACTTCATCTTTAAATCGTTTACCACCGCAATTCTCACAGGTGAGAAAAATATCAGCCATGAATTGCATTTCTATTTTTACAACACCCTCACCTTCGCATTCTTCACATCTGCCTCCTTCAATATTAAATGAAAAATATCCTGGATTATACCCTCTTAGCTTGGCCATTTGCTGGCTGGCATATAAACCCCTTATATCATCGTATGCTTTTACATATGTTGCCGGATTCGACCTTGATGACCTTCCTATTGGATTTTGATCAACCATTTCCACATTGGATATACGATTATAATCCCCTGTTAACCTGTCGAATTTTCCTGTTTTTTCACTGTATCCACCAAACATTTTTTTCAATGATGAATAAAAAACATTTTTTACTAATGAGGTCTTACCCGACCCGCTAACACCCGTAACAACTGTAAAAACATTTAATGGAAACTTAATATCAATCCCCTGCAAATTATTTTCCCTGGCTCCGATTATTTCAATATATTCCTTCCAGGTTCTTCTTCTTTCAGGCAATTCTATCTTTAATCTTTGAGAAAGATATTTGGCTGTTAAACTTTCTTTTGACTTCAGTAATTTTTTATAATCACCCTGAAATATAAGTTTACCGCCATTTATGCCGGCATATGGACCAATATCTATTATTTCATCTGCTTCTTTTATGATTTCCTCCTCGTGTTCAACTACAATAACGGTATTTCCTGTATCCCTTAACTGTTTGAGGACTTTAATAAGTCTGTGTGTATCCCTTGGATGAAGGCCAATGCTAGGTTCATCGAGTATATACAATGATCCTACAAGACTGCTGCCAAGAGAAGTAGCAAGATTAATACGCTGTGATTCACCACCGGATAATGAATTTGATAAACGGTTTAATGTCAGATACCCCAGGCCGACATCTTCTAAATATTGCAGTCTGTTATCCAGTTCAATTAAAAGTCTTTTTGCAACTTTTTTCTCAAATTCAGAAAACTCCAATTTTTTTAGAAACTTAATTACTTTGCTCACCGGCAGTAAAACAACATCGCTGACCGATTTACCTCCAATTTTAACATAATTGGCATCCTTCCGAAGCCGTGTGCCATTACATTCAGGACAAACCGTTTTACCCCTATATCTTGAAAGCATGACCCTGTATTGAATTTTATAGGTTTGCTCTTCAACATATTTAAAAAAATCATTCAGGCCATAAAAAAATTCGTTGCCAGTCCAAAGAAGTTCCTTATGTTCAGGTGTCAGATCATAATAAGGTTTGTGGATTGGAAAGTCGAATTTATAAGCATTTTTAACTAAGTGATCCTTCCATTCGCTCATTTTTTCGCCTTTCCAGCAGGCAATGGCTTCTTCATAAACGGAAAGACTTTTATTGGGAATGACTAAATCAGGATCAATACCGATAACACTTCCAAATCCTTCACATGATTTACATGCACCATATGGATTATTGAAACTAAAAAGGTTTACAGATGGTTCCTCGAAAATAATTCCATCGGCTTCAAACTTATTTGAAAAGGTCTCAGTAGATACATTTCCCTCAAATTCGCATTCTACAAAACCGGTTCCATGGCCTTCAAAAAAAGCAGTTTGAACAGAATCAGCAATTCGGGAATGTAAATCACTATCTTTTTCATTGATAATAATCCTGTCGATAACAACAAAAATTTCATCAATGGCAACCGGTTTCTCTTTTAAAATATCATCTATCCGCCTGATGTCACCATTTGTTTTTATTCTGCTAAAACCCTGCTGAAGTAAGATTGACAACTGATCTTTAATTGACCTTTTCTTGCTATTGATCTCAAGAGGGCTATAAATTAGGATCTTGGTCCCAATATTTTGTGACATAATGAAGTCAGTAACCATTGTTACTGTATGCCTCTCTACTAATTTACCTGTTACCGGTGAATATGTTTTGCCTATTCTGGCAAAAAGGAGTTTCAGGTATTCGTATATCTCTGTTGATGTACCAACAGTAGATCTTGGATTTCGTGTATTTACTTTTTGTTCAATGGCAATCGCCGGTGCAATCCCTTTGATATAATCAACCTCAGGTTTGCTCATTCTGCCAAGAAATTGTCGCGCATAGGAGCTTAAACTCTCAACATACCTTCTTTGTCCATCAGCAAATAAAGTATCAAATGCCAATGAAGATTTGCCTGATCCTGATAATCCCGTAATTACTACTAATTTGTTTTTGGGGATCGCAAGATCAATATTTTTGAGGTTGTGTACCCTCGCACCTTTAATTATTATAAATTCGCGAGGATCTTTATTTGCCATATCTTGATTTAACATTTTTTAGGATAAACCGGCCAAAATTATTAATTAAATTTGCATTTTAATATAATTTGTGTTAGTTTTGCATTATAATTGTAGTGATTTAGAAAATTTTTCCATTCATAATTAATTAAAGGAGGAGTGCTTATAGTAAATAATTCTACCTATTAAACCGAATTAAAAAGGAGGTGTATATGAAAGCTCAGATTATAAGTGACAAAGAGCTAATAGGTAATTATTTACAAGGCAATCACGCCAGCCTTGAAAAACTAATCAGCCGTCATAAAAATCGCGTTTATGCGTACATCCTTATGATCACAAAAAATAAGGATTTGGCTGATGATTTATTTCAGGATACATTTATAAAAGTGATAAATACAATCCGTGCCGGATCTTATAATGAGGAAGGCAAATTTCTTCAATGGGTAATGCGGATTGCTCATAATCTTATTATTGACCATTTCAGGAAATCTAACAGGATACCGGTAGTTGATAACAGTAAGAATGAAGATTTCGATATTTTCGATACTTTGAATATTCTTGATCCTTCGATTGAGGACAGGATGATCACAGAGCAAATTCACAAAGATGTACGCAAGTTGATTGAACTTTTGCCTGATGAACAAAGGGAAGTTCTGTATATGCGTCACTATGCCGAGATGAGTTTCAAAGATATCGCAGATGTTACCAATGTATCAATTAATACCGCATTAGGTAGAATGCGCTACGCATTGATAAACCTTCGTAAGTTGATAGCTGAGAAGAATATTGTTCTCACCTAATAGTATCAGGGAAATAATCTTTTCAAATCCCCATCTTTCTTTTAATCAGTCAGATGCAATTCATTCTAATTGAATCTGGAACTTTCTTTTGATATTATTAAAATAATTTTGAAGGTTCTTTCGTTAGGTAGTTTGTAAAAAAAATGTAAATTGATGTAAATTGCCTATGAAAAATGCTTTTACCCTTGATGATTTGATTTCCTTTGCTTATAGTGAGACCGATGACCAGGATGAAAAGGATTTATTTGAAAATTTAGGTGCAGATAAGAGATTAAAGGATGAATTCAAAAATTTATTTTCTGATAGTGCAATGGTTTCGCCGGAAAAAAGAATCATAGACAACATTATGAGTTATGCCCGTGCTCTTTGTGTTATAAAAACAAAAAAAGCCGGAGTTTTAACCTTTATAATGAACTAAACGTAACGGAACGATTTTAAAGCCTCGGAGTGATTATATAATCCGGGGCTTTTTTATTTTATTTGCATTTATTATTTTGTGAAGATTACAAAGCTGATGTCAAAATATTTTCAGAATAGAATTTAAGAAACCAAGAAATTGACGAAAAAACAAAGATTTGAAAAAGCAATAACGTATTTCGAGGAGCACAGACCGGCTGCTGAAACAGAATTGAAATACCGGCAACCTTATGAATTAATCGTAGCTGTAATTTTATCTGCTCAATGTACCGATGTTAGGGTGAATTTGATCACACCCGCTTTTTATAAAGTATTTCCGGATGAAAATGCGCTTGCAAATGCTAAAAGTGAAGATGTTTATGAATTGATAAAAAGTTGTTCCTATCCAAATAATAAAACCAAAAACCTGATTGGAATGGCAAAAACCCTTAAAGAAAAATTCAATGGTATTGTCCCATCTGATATTGAAAACTTGCAAAAACTGCCTGGTGTTGGAAGAAAAACTGCCAATGTTATAGCATCTGTTGTGTATAATAAACCTGCAATGGCCGTCGATACCCATGTTTTTAGGGTTTCTGCCAGGATTGGTTTAACCACCAATTCAAAAACGCCGTTAGATACTGAAAAACAATTAGTAAAATACATACCCGAAGACAAAATCTCAATTGCACACCATTGGTTGATTCTTCATGGAAGGTATGTTTGCAAAGCCAGAAAGCCAGATTGTAGTAAATGCGGATTAACTGATATTTGTATGTATTATTCTAAACAGAAATCTTGATTTTGTTAATAATTATTGATCTAAAATCAGGACTTAGCTATTCAAAATTTTCTACTTTTGTAGGAAAGGATCAAAACCTTAAGTTTTATGATAAAATTACAAATAGGAAATAGCGCACCGGATATTATTGCTGTTGATCAGGATGGGAATGAGCTGAAATTGAGAGATTATATAGGTAGTAAACTAATATTGTTTTTTTATCCTAAAGCCAATACTCCGGGGTGTACAGCAGAAGCATGTAATTTGAGGGACAATTATTCAATGCTGTTAAAAAAAGGATTTAAAATAGTCGGTGTTAGCGCTGATAATGAAAATAGACAAAAAAGTTTTATTGAAAAACAAAATTTGCCTTTTCCGTTAATTCCTGATACAGATAAAAAAGTTATCAGTGATTATGGTGTTTGGGGTCCGAAAAAGTTCATGGGTAAAGAATACAACGGAATTCACCGAGCTACATTTGTGATATCAGAAGATGGTAAAATTGAAAAGATTTTTACGAAAGTAAATACCAAAAAACATACTGAACAGATATTGGAGGAATACAGTTAATAAATATAATAATATTGTTATGAGTAAGGATAATCAGGATATAAACAAAGAAAAGATGAAAGCGCTTCAATTAACGCTTGATAAAATTGAACGATCGTATGGTAAAGGTGCTATTATGAAATTAGGCGATTCGCCCATTGAAAACATCCCAGCTATTTCATCTGGCTCAATTGGATTGGATGCAGCTCTTGGTATAGGTGGACTTCCGAAGGGACGAGTGGTTGAAATATACGGACCGGAAGCATCCGGTAAAACTACGTTAGCCATTCATGCCATCGCAGAAGCACAAAAAGCAGGAGGTATAGCTGCTTTTATCGATGCCGAGCATGCATTCGACAGGTTCTATGCTAAAAGCCTGGGAGTTGACATTGAAAACTTACTTGTATCACAACCTGATAACGGAGAGCAGGCTCTTGAAATCACAGAAAATCTTATCCGTTCCGGAGCCATTGATATTATCGTAATCGATTCTGTTGCAGCACTTACACCCAGAAGCGAAATAGAGGGAGAGATGGGTGATTCCAAGATGGGATTGCAAGCAAGGCTAATGTCACAAGCCTTGCGTAAACTTACTGCTACAATAAGCAAAACCGGAACTTGTTGTGTTTTTATTAACCAATTACGTGAGAAAATTGGCGTTATGTTTGGAAACCCTGAAACAACTACCGGAGGAAATGCTTTGAAATTTTACACATCTGTTCGATTGGATATCCGGAGATTAAGTCAGATTAAGGATGGTGATCGGGTGATAGGTAACAGGGTGAGGGTTAAAGTTGTTAAAAACAAAGTAGCTCCTCCTTTTCGAATTGCCGAAATTGATATGATTTATGGTGAGGGTTTCTCAAAGATGGGTGAAATAATTGATTTAGGGGTTGAATTCGGAATAATTAAGAAAAGCGGATCATGGTATAGCTATGGAGAAACCAAATTGGGTCAGGGAAGGGATGCTGTTAAAAATCTTTTAACTGATAATCCTGAACTGGCTGACGAACTTGAAGGTATCATCAGAGAAAAGATTGCTTAAAAATGAGAGATTTCAGCCAACTTTTAATATTCATTATTCTTAGCTCATTTTTATTCATCAGCTGTCAGCAAAATAAAAAGATTGAAGATAATAAATCAGCTGAAGATAAATCTTTATCTGTTTTAGATCAAATTGATGAGTTAAATAAAGAAATCAGGGCGGATTCGCTGAATGCAGAACTTTTCCACATGAGGGCTCAGTTGTATTATGAAAACGAGGAATATAATGCAGCATTAATTGATATTGGAAATGCATTGGGAATCGATTCTGCTTTTGCTGGATTTTATATTACTTTATCCGATATTTATGTAGGTTTAGGTAAAATACCAGCTGCGCTTGAGGCATTGGAAGAATCAATTAAACTGGATGCTGAAAATAGCAACGCTTTATTAAAGTTATCTGAATTGTATATTATTTTTCGTGATTATAAAAAGGCTTTGGATTACATAGATCAAGCCTTAGGAATTAATGACCTTGACCCAAAAGCTTATTTTTTACGGGGAGTTATTTTACTCGAAAATAATGATACTGTCCGGGGAATCCGTAATTTTCAAAAAGCAATTGATGTTGATAATGATTATTTTGATGCGCATTTACAGTTAGGGATGTTATATGCCGGCAAAAAAAATAAGTTAGCAGTAGATTACCTGAACAATGCCTTAAATATTGACCCTGGTAATAAAGAAGTTACCTATTATATTGCACTCTACTACCAGGAAACAAATGAATATGACAAAGCAATACAATTTTATAATTCAATCCTGGATGATGATCCTGATTTTTATTTTGCACTTTATAATATTGGATATATCAATCTGGTATACCAAAAGGACTTTAATACAGCAATTGATTATTTTACCCAAACATTAGAAATCAATCCTGAATACATTGATGCATTTTATAACAGGGGTTTTACATATGAATTGTTAAATGATATTGAAAATTCGCGGAAAGATTATAAACGGGCACTTGAATTAAGTCCTAATTATGAAAAAGCAGTTGAAGGCCTAAATCGTATAGATGATTTCCTGATCGACAATAATTGAACTTAATTAATTAAAAAGGAACCTACCTGGTTTACTATAAATGCAACGATCCAGGCTACTGCAGTTGTGTACGTGATAGTAAAAATAGCCCACTTCCATTGCCCTGATTCTTTCTTAATAGCTGCCACAACAGCGACACATGGAAAATATAAAAGGATAAACATCAGATAAGCGAAAGCTGTTACTGTTGTAAAAACTGGTTGTCCGGTATATACCCCTTCGGAATATTTTGCATTTTGTAATCTGTTTCCCAATAGTTCTGAATTTTCTCCAGGATCGGTTTCAACCTGGTATAATATTCCCAAAGTGCTAATAACAACCTCTTTTGCGGCAACACCAGCTAAAAGGCTGACACTCATTTTCCAATCGAAACCTAATGGCCGCATTACCGGTTCGATGTATTGGCCGATTATTCCAATAAATGAGTTTTCTTGTAAATAATTATTTTTATTCAGTTTTAGCTCATCTATTTTTGATGTTTTCTCTTTGTTCAATTTGCTGACATCTTCATTATTATTTGTTTTCTTTTCAAGCAATTTATTATAGTGCATTTCAGTCTGATTGATCAATTGATCAAATTCTTCAGCTTTCTGCGAATTCATAGGAAAATATCCCAATGACCAAATTATTAAAGAAGCTATTAGTATCACACCACCCATTTTTCTGAGGTACTGAGATCCCTTATACCACATATGCTTGATTGTTGTCCGAAGTGTTGGCAGCCTGTATGGCGGCAATTCCATAACAAAGGGAGCCTCTTCTGATTTAAATATGGTTTTTTTAAATAATATGGCGAACATTATTGCGAAGAATATACCGATACCATAAACCGAGAAAAGCATTGTAACTCCGTTTTCTGGAAAAAATGCACTGATAATGAGTATATATACAGGCAAACGGGCGCTGCACGACATGAATGGATTGATCAACATGGTTAAAAGCCTGTCATTTTTATTTTCCAGGGTACGTGTTGCCATGATAGCCGGTACATTGCAACCAAATCCCATAATAAGCGGAATAAATGCCTTACCATGCAACCCGATCTTATGCATCAGTTTATCCATGATAAATGCAGCCCGGGACATGTATCCGGAATCTTCCATAAAGGATATGAAGAAAAAGAGGATTAGAATATTTGGTAAAAAAACAATAACACCACCAACCCCATTGATAATTCCATTAATTAACAGGTCTTTGATTATTGAATCGGGTAATAAAATGTTCAATCCGTTGCCTGATAATTCTACAAGGTATTCTATCCATGATTTCGGATACACCCCAAGCTTAAATGTAGCCTGAAACATGATCCATAAAAAGAGTATAAAAATGGGAAACCCAAATATTTTATGGGTTAAAAAAGTATCAATAATTTCGGTATCGGTTTTTAATTTCTTTTTAAACTTATTGGGTTTAAGGGTTTCTTTTAATGCACCATTAATAAAACCATATTTAGCATCTGTTATTAAGGTTTCGCTATCTTCCCTAAAGATCGACTCAAGTTTGCT
>JAUVJI010000096.1 GCA_030596605.1 Bacteroidales bacterium | reverse complement strand
ACTTATCGTTGGTGTTGTATTTTTACTCACCAGTTTTGTAAGCTTTTGCCCTTTATATTTACCACTAGGATTAAGCACGAAGAAGAAAAAATAAGTTTTTCCGGGGAGAGAGCTGGAATTATTTGGAAGTGCCACAATGAAGATATATTCGTTGTGGCGCTTTTTTTATGCAGTATTGATAAAGGTATCACCCAATCCATTTTTTACTATTTTAGCAATACCTATAACAAAGTACCTTAATTATGATCAAAAGAATATTTGCAATTGGAGATATTCATGGTTGTTTTGAGTCATTTCGGGAATTAGTTGAAAGTAAAATTAAATTACAACAGAATGATAAGCTTATTTTACTTGGAGACTATATTGACAGGGGAAATCAAAGCAAAGCTGTTGTTGATTATATCATCAAATTACATGATAAAGGTTTTGATATAGTACCTTTGAGGGGTAACCATGAAGCAATGTTGCTTGATGCTATAGAAAATGTTGAACGCTTACCAATATGGATTTATAATGGCGGTTCAAAAACATTGGAAAGTTTTAGCATCAAATCGTTGAAAGGCCTTGACCATATTTACATTGATTTTTTTAAAGGCTTACCGTTTTATTATTCTTATAAAAACTTCCTGTTTGTACATGCTGGATTTAATGATGAGATAGATAATCCTTTCGATGATCAATATTCAATGATTTGGTGGTGCAGAGAAAATTATTCGAATCCGGCATTAATTGACAAGACTATTATTCATGGACATTGTCTTATAACAGTAACTAATTGTAAAGAAAGAGTTCAGGCTAATCATCAGGTAATTGATCTTGATACCGGTTGTGTGTTTTCTGATATGGTTGGTTATGGTAGGCTTACTGCACTTGAATTAAATACTAAATGTTTATATTCTGTTTGAGTTATTAGTATAGTTATATTTGCAATTCGCGAATCGTGAATTAAAGATAGTAGTTATGAAGAAACATATAGGATGCAGTTCGTAGAAAATGAAAATACTGAACTGAAGAAGTCAACAAGCGAATTGAAGCAAGCGATTACTTCCATTGTTGCTATTCTTAATAAACACGGACATGGTGAACTATATTTCGGTATAAAAAATGATGGCACATTAGCTGGGCAAGAGGTAAGTGATAAAACATTAAGGAGTATTTCACAGTCAGTTAGTAATCACATCGAACCTCAGATATTTCCAATAGTCACTAAAGAAATTGAAAAAGGGCTTGATTATATAAAAGTTATTTTTAAGGGTAACGATGCTCCTTATTTTGCTTTTGGCAGGTCTTATATCAGGGTTGCCGACGAAGACAAACTGCTTACCCCTGCCGAGCTTGAAAATATGATACTTCAAAAGAATATTTATCAAAGCAAATGGGATAGCAAGATTACCGAATTTAAACTAACCGGAGCAGATGACCGTACCATTCAAAAATTTTTAGAGCAAACAAAACAATCCGGACGGACACCTGTGCATAGTGATGACTCTAAAGTAGTTTTGACTAAGCTTGGTTTATTAAAAAACGACATGCTTTCTTATGCTGCATGGCATTTGTTCTGCGATGATCAGCCGGTTGAATTACAGCTTGCCGTTTTCAGAGGAGTTGATAAGAGTGGTTTTGCAGATATCAGGATTTCTAAAGGTAACCTCTTTTATTTGCTTGAAACTGCTGAAAGCTACATTAAAGACAAAATTAACTGGAGGGTGGAGTTCAGGGAGGATATGAAAAGGCACGAGATCCCTGAAATCCCTGTCAGTGCATTGAGGGAAGCTATTGTGAATTCATTAGTGCATCGAAATTTCAATGACCCAAAAGGAAATGAAATAGCTGTATTTACTAACCGCATTGAAATTTATAATCCCGGCAAATTCCCCGAAGGATTAACGCCTGAAGATTATATCAAAGGACATGAGCGTTCTTATTTGCGCAATCCGAAAATTGCTGAAATATTTTACTACACGAGGGATATCGACCGCTGGGGTTCAGGCTTGCAGCGAATGAACAAAGAATGTAATGAAAATGGTATTCATTTAAGTTTTGACATAATGGCCAATGGTTTTCTTACTACTTTTTATCGCCCTGTTGATGTGTCAGATAAAAAAGTGAGTGATGATGAAGGAAGTATAGAAGGTGGTATAAAGGGTGGTATAAAAGGAGGTATGAAAGGAGGTATGAAAGGAGGTATAAAAGGAGGTATAAAAGGAGGTATAAAAGGTATTGTACTAAGTGGAGATTTAATGCAACTCCCTAACAGGCAAAAGGATGTTCTGTTATTGATTGCAGAAAATAATAGAATATCTATTTCAGATGCAGCAAAACAATTAGGGATAGTGAGATCAGTTGCCCAAAAGCATTTTGATGCTTTATCAACTAAAAAGATCATTGGAAGGATTGGCCACAAAAGAGGCGGATACTGGAAAATTCTTGTTAGTTTAGAAAAGTTGGGAATATAAAAGAACTGAAATGATTGAAGAATTAATTAGTAAAATTGCTGAAATTGAATAATGGAGAAAGAAATTACTAAGTATAAAATGCCTCAATGATATCTTCATTATCAAACCACCAATTCCCTGCAAATATTTCACTATCTATTTCCCTGAATAGAAATTTAACCCAGAAATAACCCCTTTAGTAAGAATATCAAATGCAAGAGATGAATTCTATTCCTTAAAAGTCTCCGACTTTTTGATCGTAAACACCATGGAAATACCAACACAAAAGTAAATATCACCTAATTCCCATTTCCCCTGAGTTTCTGTTATAAACCCACTGTCAAAGAAAGCTTTAGCATTTGAAAAATGCAATTGGAAAACATGGCCACCTGTTTCAATATCCAGTCCCAATGATAAGGGTTGGTTGAAATCGTAGGAGATTTGTTCGGTTGGCGTATAATAATATTCTGCATTTACCGACATCCGATTGGTGATTTTATACCTGCCACCAATTCCAGTCGAGAAAATATCGTTTTTATCTTCTTTTCTTGCCATTATATTTTTTTTACTACGGCATTTATGCCATAGAAAAATTTTCACGCAGCCTCTATTAGGAGGGGAGTACATTCTTCGTTTAAAAGATGATAAGGAATAGTTAAAACACAATCTTATAACTGATATTCGGCATGATGATGGTCTGTTGGTCTTTATCAATCCGGTCGTACTTGTAATTATACTTGTATCCAAAAAATTCCGGTGAGCCCAATGCATTCAGGATTTGAAAACTCCAGATGCTGGCATGTTTCTTTTTATTTTTTCGATAATTTAGTGAAAAGTGCAGGTAATATACATTTGGTTTACTGTCTTCAAAAGCCCGGGATTCATCATAAATCACTTCTTTGGCCAGATAAGTAGCTTCTTCATCAACAGGAGAAATACGATCTCCTCCAAGTATGCTAAATTTGCCATTCACTCCTATTGTATTGTTTTTGTTCCCTCTGCCAACTTTCCATTCCTTTCCGCCTAACAGGTTTATTACATATCCTTTATCATAGCGCGAACTTCTATAAATATTATCGCCCCCTGTATATTTTGCCTGAAAAACAGAGGCAGTAACCATATAATAATATCCTTTGTTCATGTAGCGTTCCAAGGTCAGATCAAGGCCGTAATTTTCACCGGTTCCATCATTTGTAAGAGAGTCACTAATAAACCAGTTTTGATCTACATTCATCATTGAATACGAGGTTCCGGGTTTTACCGGCACACTGTACAAACGCTGGTAAAAAGCTTCTGCCCTGAAATTGAGATTTTCATTGATAGTCAGGTCATACCCAGCTACAAAATGATGTGATTTGGTAAAATCAAGATCACGATTTGGCTGTACATAACCATTTAGACTTGGTTGTTGCCCCAGGTAGAGGAACAACATTTCGAGGCGGCTGTGGTCACCATATCCAAAACTTAATGTATGTGAAGATTTAAAATTCCATCGAAGACCTAAACGTGGCTCGATACTATAGTGGTCATTCAATGTAAAATATTGTACGTGAATCCCTGCATTAATCGTCACTTTTTCAGACAGGTCAAACCTCGACTGTGAAAAGGCCTGTATCAATTCACTGCTGCCTTTATCATCCACAACCGAAACCAAATCCTGTGTAAAAACAGGAGCTTCCTGAATTAACATATCATAATTTATTAAATGCACAGTTACCCCGGTCCGGTTGGTATGTTTCGGACTAAATTTATGATTCAAGTATGAAGATAAGCTGTATTTCCATGAATAGTTTTCAATATTTTGGTAGGGATGCAATTGTTTTTGGTTATCCATTTTTTGGAAATCCCATGTCAACCCGTTTCCAGAAAGAGCAACTGAGGAATTCAACAATGAGCGTTTACCTATGATCAGTTTGTGGGTTACTCCGAGAGCGCCCATGTAGGTTCTGGCATCTCCTTCTACCTGATCCAATTCATACTCCCAATCCTTCATGTCTTTTGTAACCCTTGCCCCGGAATAGTCAGTGGAGGCAATTCCCCAGATTGAAAACATACCGGCATTTTTTGTGGGCAAATCTGTTTTAAAATTAAAATCCTGGTATTTGATCAGGCCGGCATTTTCGGGCATGATTGGCTCCAGTAACGCAAAAAGTGAATATCGATAGTTAAATAAATAAGCAGATCCTTTCCCTTTTTTATAAGGCCCTTCGGAAGACACATCGATTCCCATGATACCCACCTGTGCTGCATGTTCCCGCTTATCCCTGTTTCCTGATCTCAATTTAATATCAAAAACCCCTGACAGGGCATTTCCATATTCAGCCGGAAAAGCGCTGGTATAAAAATCGGATGAAGCTAACATTTGTGAACTCAAAGCAGTAATTCCACCACCACCAAAAGAAGTCATATTTGCAAAGTGGCTTGGGTTGGAAATTTCCAATCCCTCCATCCGCCAGAGTAATCCTTTTGGTGCATTACCACGGATTACAATACCATTACTGTTCATGTTTTCAGCAACACCTGCATACGATGATGCTAAGTGAGCCGGATCATCAAAACCGCCTGCAAAACGACGGGCTTCTTCCATGTTAATTTGTCTGCCGCTGATAATTGCCATTGAATTTAAAGGCTCTTTTTTGTCCTGGTTGGCTTTTATTACCACCTCATCTAAATTGACGGATGATTCCTTTAATCCAATATTGAGGACAACTTCTTTTCCTGAGCCCACTTCCAACTCACTGATAACAGCCAGTTCATATCCAATATAACTGATTTGGATGTTATACCTTCCCAAGGGTACATTTTCCAATCGGAAATATCCATCCATATCTGTGGTAACACCAATCAATGGATCGGAACCAATAATAACAACTGTAGCACCAGGTAGAGGTATTTGCAGATCAATATCTACTATTTTACCTTTTATCGTTTGGGTTAGGTCCTGGGCTGATAAATTCAAACTAATCAACATCATGTAGCTAATACCAAGTAATAAAGAGAAGTTGAACCCTCTTTCAAAATTTCTTCTTAGTCTCATTCTTTTTCGCCTATTAGAATATTTATAATGACAACATCTTTTTATCATAGTTGTATTTTTTATTAGGATGCAAAACTATGCTGTCCTTTGGTTAATAAGAATTGAATCCTATTGAATTGTAGAATTAACCCAAGAGATGAAAGAAATGGATGTTGAATTGTAAATTGAAATCTTAATACAGGAAACCAAACATCCACAATGGAATTTGGTTCCTAAAACCATACTCAATATTATCTAAAACAATATAGGCATTTTGCAAATCAATAATTTGTTTTCTGGTTTTGCTTTTCCCACCTATTTCAAAAACGTATTTGTCATCAACAATAAAGTCTCCGGTTTTGGGTATTTCTATCCTATGTTTTATCGAAAGTTGGTTTTGAAAAAAAGTTTCCCTGATCGTTCCGGTATTAGCTAATTTGGGTTGTAGTGCATATAATAGATTGTTATTGTCCATGTAAATTTTTTCGGGTTTCGCCATTTTACTTATCCCTTTGGTATTGCTCCGAAGCAAAGAAATAAGATGGGCTTTCTCTAAATAAACCAGGTATTTAATAAGTGTATCCCTTGTAACACCAATTTTATTGCTTAATTTACTGATGTTTGGTTGAAAAGGGACACTTTCACTGATCACCAATAACAACTGTTTAAGTTTAATAATAGAATTATAGTCGATTGAAATGGCAGCAGGCAAATCAGTTTCCAATATTAAGTTGATAATCCTTTCGATATGTCCTGAATACTCCAATTCAGCCTCCACGAAAAACGGGTAGGCCCCAATCTGGTTATAAATGTTAAACTCTTTTATTGGTTTAATTTTTTTATTGATAATACTTGCAATCTCTTTGTGGTTATCAAGGATATCTGACAATGGAAAAATTTCAATATCAATATTATATTTAAAAGCAATATATTCCCTGATAGAAAGGGTTGGCAGTTCGTAAATAACAGACCTTCTACTCAAATCGGCTTCACTTTTATCAATTTCAAGAATTGAAGAACCTGTAAAAACTATTTTGAGTTCAGGATAATCATCATAGATATTCTTAATTTCCCTTGACCAATCAGGATATTTATGGACCTCATCTATAAAAAGATATTTCCCACCCGATTTTGCAAATGTATCAGCGAGATGAACCAACTTGTTTTTAGAGAAATAGATAGAATCCAAGCTTATAAATAGAACTTCGTCCGAAATCCCAAAATTCTCTTTAATATACTGTAATAGTAATGTTGTTTTGCCTGTTCCCCTTGCTCCTTTGATTCCAATTAACCGCCTTTTCCAGTTTATTTTATCAATTAAAAACCGTTTAAATTCCAGACTTGTATTTTCAATCTTCTTAGCAGATATGTTTATTAATTCGTCCATAGTGAATAAATTGCCTTATGCAAAAGGCAAAAGTAATTTATTTTTGCCTTATATAAAAGGCAAAATGAAATTATTATGTTTTTGAGAATTGATTTGAATTAATTCAGTTCTGCAGTTTTACAATTCAACCCCCAATTATTACCCTCTGTTAAATTATTCTGCAACTCAACAGAATTTAAATATAGCGTACATTATGTTGGTATAGTTTTGCATACTTTTACCTCTTATTTCTGTAAATGATCAATTACCTGGTTTAATTAATATGAATACATAAAGCATGAAACGTAAAAACATAAATAAATTCTTTGTAAGATTATTGTTCATATTTTTTATCAATTTTATTGTTAAAATCGGGGATCAATCTATCAATGTTTTTTCTGATATTACCCTTAGAGGGATTGTTTATACCTCCTATTTTATTATTTATTGGCTTTGCATCTGGTATGTTGCAGAATTTCTGAATTCAAAAATTCAAAAAAGACAAGAGTCGTCATCAGGCTCTAAGAAGTTTCACACATTTTTACTCTTCTCTTTTCATTTTGCTTTTGGTATGCTTGTTTCGTTCCTTGCAAATTTATTTTTTCGGCTCGGCGACATCCATGTATTCCACATGGATATTCCCTGGTCGGATGTGCCACTATTCAACCCTGAATTTACACTTAGTTTATTAATGATATACATAATGGTTTTTTCCTTTGACATTTATTATCAATCTAACATTAAAAGGAAGGAGGATCAGTTACAATTAGAAAAATTAAAACGGGAAAATACCCTTGCTCAGTATTTAAACCTGAAATCACAGATTGAACCCCATTTTTTATTTAATAGCCTGAGTGTATTGTCATCAATTATTCATACTGATATCAACCTGGCCGAGGAGTTTATCTTGCGTTTGTCAAAAACATTGAGGTATGTAATCGAAAAAAATGAATTAGCGCTTGTCCCGCTAAAAGAGGAGATTCGTTTTGTTGACAATTATTTTTTTCTGATAAAAAATCGCTTTGATGAGGGAATTATTTTTGAAAAATCAATAAATGAATCCATTATCCAAAACAGCTACATTCCACCTGCATCCTTACAATTATTAATTGAAAATGCTATTAAACACAATAAATTTACTACAGATGACCCATTACGGATTCAACTCTTTGCCGATGGAAAATTCATTATAGTAAAGAATAATATAAACCTTCGGGATGATATTGCGGATTCAACAAACCAGGGGCTTCAGAACCTTACGCAACGATTTTCATATTTTTCTGAGAAGGCGGTAAGCATTACCATCAATGAAATTGATTTTACTGTAACGATGCCTATTTTAACAAAAACTGATTATGAACGTTTTAATATTTGAAGACGAAAAGCCCACGGCCATTCATCTGGCAAGTCTTCTGTCAAAGATTGACAAATCAATAAATATAATAGGTTCCATAGGGTCGGTGGCCGGTGGCTGCGGGAATTAAGTGGTACAAAGAAAACCAGATGCCCGACCTAGTTTTTCAGGATATCATTTTGAGTGATGGCAATTGCTTTGAAATTTTTGATGCTGTTGAGGTTACTGCTCCTGTTATATTCACTACTGCTTTTAGCGAATATGCCATAAAGTCTTTCCAGGTAAACAGTATTGATTATATCATCAAACCGTATGATATTAAGGATTTAAAATCTGCTCTGGATAAGTACAGGAAATTAAAAGGGGTATTTCACCCACCCGAAAAAAAACTCCTGGAGGAAATTTTGAAAAAAAATATATTTACACCTAAAAAACGATTTCTCGTGAAAATGGGTGATAATTACCTACCGATAAACAGCGATGATATTGCCTATCTTATATCTGAAGACGGGCTTACTTTTGCAACATTATTTAGCAAGGAAAGGCATATCGTTAATTATTCTATCGTTGATCTCGCAAATCAAATGGATCCATCATCATTTTTCCAGATAAACAGAAAAATGATAGTCAATATTAAAAGTGTAAAAAAACTAAGTTCGTGGTTTAACAGCAGGCTAAAGATTGCATTAAATCCTCTGCATGAGGAAGATGCAGTTGTCAGTCGTGAACGAACAAGTAGCTTTAAAGAATGGCTGGATGTATAAGTTTTCCAGCTCCTCTAAAGTTACAATCTGACAATTAATATTTGATGATTTCTAATCACTTATTCCTCCTCCGGCTATCTTGCAGCATCATCCTTATATCCAAAACTAAATCGCAAGAAACCGAAGGCAATGGATAAGTAAGATTATTTTTCTTGAAATTACACTCAATGATATCTGAACCCCTTTGGCAGGTTCAATACTTTAATTTCAATCCCACATCTATTTTGTTATCAATGATATCTTGTATATCAAAATGTTGAGTGACAGTTTTATTATCCTGAGATAACTTAACAGATTGACCTGAAACCTTTTTTATATTGTTGGTTGTGTGAGTAACAGATTTAAGCGTTACCAGCTTTGAAAATATTGATTCGGGCAAGTCAATATCTTCACTTTCCAAATATCGTTTAACCCAGGGTGCATAATTTGATTTTTTGATTTTTTGATTTTTGATTTTTAAAAATTTTGGAGTAAAAACTGTTTTTTTTATTCCAAAAATATCATAAAGCGCAGCATTCAGGTGCTTGTCGCTCGCAAAATCAAAACTGACAAAATAATCTCCTGCTGCATCTCTAAAGTTATAATTAATATTACTAATACCGGATTTGCCTCTCAGTTTACCGGTGAATTTTTCAAACTCTTTTTTCATCTCATCCTCGAAAGATCCTCCTGCTATTTCCGATATTATATTGAAGAAATTTCCAAATTCATCAGTTTCAATCTTATATGTTATTGTTCCTGATCGATCATCATTAACTTTCATCTCTTCTACAATCTCTATACAACCTGTAAAAACAATTGATAATGCAACAAAAAAGGGAATGATCTTTTTCATAATGGGAATAAAAATTTAAAATTGAGTAAACGCAAAACTATGTTAAATATTTTTTAAATGTCTAATTGGCAGCTAATTTAATTGTTGATAACCAGTGGAAAAGATTATTATTTAGAATTGGTATAAATTTTGTTTCTTTGCCGGCAGTTAACGCCAATCAGTGAAATATTGGACAAACTAAACCACTATGAAACAAATAGAAAATATTGCAGATGTAAATGCCGAACAATTTATTAGAAAGCATTTTTCAAATTTGAATAACAAAGACAGAATGGTTAGGGCAATGCGAAATAGTGTTAAAGACACTATTAAAAAAGCCCTTGAAGCATATGAACTTGAGAGAGTTAAAAGTTGATGTTTATTAAGAATATCAAAAAAGCGGCTTCGAATTATCGAAGCCGCTTTTTTTTATTCTGCAAGGATGAGTACTTTGTTTTTTAAAACCTCTACAACCCCTCCCTTTATCTCGAAAAATTGTGAATTTTTGTTTTTATCAGAAATCTTTACTTTTCCTTCTTTTAATATAGATATTAATGGGGCATGATTGTTCAGAATCTCAAATGATCCTTCTTTTCCCGGTAATTGTACAATATCGGCTTCGCCGCTAAAAATTGTTTTGTCCGGATCTATTATTTCAATATTCATTTCTATATATTCAGCTTCAAAAAGTGAATGATTTATTTACTGCTGTCTTCAAGGATCTTTTTACCCTTTTCAATGGCCTCATCAATGGTACCCACCAGGTTGAAAGCGGCTTCAGGATATTCATCTACTTCTCCATCCATGATCATATTAAAGCCTTTTATTGTATCTTCAATAGTTACTACTGTACCTTTCAATCCTGTAAATTGCTCGGCAACATGGAAAGGCTGGGACAAGAAACGTTGTACCCTTCTTGCCCTGTGAACAACCATTTTATCTTCTTCAGAAAGTTCATCCATACCAAGTATGGCAATGATATCCTGCAATTCTTTATAACGCTGCAGTACTTCTTTAACTTTTTGGGCTGTATTATAATGTTCATCTCCTACTACATCGGGAATAAGAATTCTTGATGTAGAATCGAGGGGATCAACAGCAGGATATATACCCAACTCAGCAATCTTTCTGCTAAGTACAGTTGTTGCATCAAGATGGGAGAATGTTGTAGCTGGTGCAGGGTCAGTTAAGTCATCTGCAGGAACATAAACAGCCTGAACAGACGTAATGGAACCTCTCTTTGTAGAGGTGATCCTTTCCTGCATGATACCCATTTCAGTTGCAAGTGTTGGTTGATAACCAACTGCTGATGGCATACGGCCCAATAATGCTGATACCTCTGATCCGGCCTGAGTAAAGCGGAAGATATTGTCCATAAAGAAAAGAATATCCCTGCCTCCTGATTTTTCGTCACCATCACGGAAATATTCAGCTACAGTAAGACCCGACAAAGCTACCCTTGCCCTGGCTCCAGGGGGTTCATTCATTTGTCCGAAGGTTAAAGCAGCCTGGGATTTTATTAATTCATCACGATCAACTTTAGAAAGGTCCCAGTGTCCCTGTTCCATGCTTTTCAGAAACTCATCACCATATTTAATAACTCCGGATTCGATCATTTCACGAAGAAGGTCGTTTCCTTCCCTTGTTCTTTCACCAACGCCTGCAAAAACTGAAAGACCAGTATACTGCTTCGCAACATTATTGATCAACTCCATGATGATCACGGTTTTTCCTACGCCTGCTCCTCCAAACAATCCAATTTTACCACCTTTTGCATAAGGCTCAATCAAATCAATAACTTTAATACCGGTAAACAGGACTTCTTTTTGTGTAGTCAGGTTTTCGAATTTAGGAGGATCCCTGTGAATTGCATATACGTTTTCTCTTGAAACAGGACCCAGGCCGTCTATTGGATCACCGATCACATTAAAAAGCCTGCCCCTGATCTCGTCTCCAACCGGCATAGAAATAGGTGAATTTGTATTAATAGCAGTCATCCCTCTTCGAAGGCCATCGGTTGAATCCATGGCAATCGTTCTGACGGTATTTTCACCGATATCCTGTTGGCACTCGAGTACCAGTTTTGTTCCATCTTCCTTTGGAATCTCCAATGCATCATAAAGGTTGGGAAGATCCTCTTCATTTTCAAAAGAGACATCCACAACAGCGCCAATTATCTGGGAAATATAACCTTTGCTTTTATTATCCATGTCGTGATTTTAATATTTGCGCAAAGATAAAAAAATTGAGATTATTTTTTGAAAAATCTTTTCTGGAAAAATATAAGAATAAAAACACCAACGGTTATTGAAGAATCGGCGATGTTAAATACAGGCCTGAAGAATATAAAATCATTTCCACCCCAGAAAGGAAACCAGTTAGGATAATTTCCTTTAATTACAGGGAAATAAAACATGTCCACCACTTTACCGTGCAGAATATTACCATACCCACCTTCGGAGGGGAACATCTGTGCTACTTCATGAAATTTACTTTCACTGAAAATCAATCCGTAAATAGCACTATCGATGATATTACCAATAGCTCCTGCTAATATAAGGGACATGCTGATGATCAATCCCGGCTTTGAATGTTTTTTTGAAAGATTATATAAATACCAGGCAATGAGTACGATGGCAACTAAGCGGAAAATGCTTAATATTAACTTACCAAAGTCACCTCCAAATCTCATCCCAAAGGCCATTCCTTCATTTTCGGTGAAATGAAGGATGAACCAATTGCCCATAATAAATATTTCCTGACCAATGGTCATATGTGTTTTAATCCAAATCTTTAAAACCTGATCTGCGATTAAAATCAGCAGGATTATTGCAATCGATTTTTTCAATTTAATAGCGAAGAAATAAGGATTACTTTCTTCGTGGTTGATTTAATTTTGCGTCAATACTTAGTGTAGCATGTGGTACACTCCTTAATCTTTCTTTTGGAATAAGTTTACCCGTCACACGGCAAATACCATAGGATTTGTTTTCAATCCTGATCAGTGCATTTTCCAGTGAATTGATAAATTTTTGTTGTCGGACAGCAAGTCGGCTGTTTTCTTCTTTTGATAAAACCTGGTATCCTTCTTCCAGAACCTTAAATGTAGGAGAAGTATCAGTAGTATCATGTTCATTAGCATGAGAAAATGCGTCGGTTAGCATTTTGAGGTCTTCTCTAGCGTTGTCTAGTTTTTCAATAATTATTTGACGAAATTCTTCCAGTTCCTCATCTGAATATCTGGTTTTTAATCCTTCCGCTTGTGTTTCTTCCTTTGTCATAGCCGTAATATTATGGTTAATAGACTGTTTACGTATAGTTAACTAATTTGTTTATCAATTATTATGTTCGTTTTTAAATTTTCTGTTAATTCTATTAGCAGTTTTTTATCATTTAAAATACTATCTGTCAGCACTAAAGTTTCTGCCAGTGTTTCAGAGCAAATATAAGAAAAATTCTTATTGATTGCCGTTTCTAAATTACTGTTTTTTTCAATGGTCACATTAATTTTATCGGTCACTTCAAATTGCTTATCTCTCCTGATATTTTGTATCCTGTTAACAAGCTCCCTGGCTATCCCTTCATCCCTTAAATCATCTGTTATTGAAATATCAAGAGCAACAGTTAAATGCCCTACCGTACTGATCAACCAACCTGGAATATCCTCTGTTATAATTTCAACATCCGAGTCTAAAATTTCAATATCCTGGTTTTCGATATGCAATATATATTTCCCGTCCTTTTCGAGTTGGACGATATGCAAATTATCAAGTTTAGATAATTCAGCAGCAATAAGTTTCATGTACTTACCGTATTTCGGCCCCAGGGTTTTGAAGTTGGGTTTAACCTTTTTAACCAAAATACTTTCATCCTCCATAAACTCAAGATCCTTAACATTAACCTCCGATAAAATCAGTGGTTTCACTGCTTCGATTTTATCTCTGAAGTTGTTGTTCATTAAAGGGATCATTATTTTATTTAAAGGCTGCCTTACTCTGATATTGGTCTTTTTACGGAGCGAAAGAGCCATGGATGAAATTTTTTGTGCCAGCTCCATTCGTTCTTCAAGGCCTTTATTAATTTTTGATTCATCCGCTACCGGAAAATCCGTTAAATGGATAGATCCAGCATTTGACCTTGATGTTACTTTATTCAGGTCCAAATACATTCTTTCCATAAAAAATGGAGCAATGGGTGACGATAATTGCGCAAGAACCTCAAGGCACCTGTAAAGAGTTTGATAAGCTGCAATTTTATCTTCTGAATATTCGCCTTTCCAGAACCTTCTCCTGCTTAACCTAACATACCAGTTGCTTAAATGTTGGTCAAGGAATTCAGAAATGGCTCGACCTGCCTTGGTCGGTTCATAATCGTTATAATATTCGTCAACATTTTTTATCAGCGTGTTCAATTCCGAAATGATCCACCTGTCAAGTTCCGGTCTTTTTTCTAACGGAATCTCTTCTTCCGAATAATCAAAGCCATCAATGTTGGCATAAAGCGCAAAAAAAGCATAGGTATTATATAATGTACCGAAAAATTTCCTCCTGACTTCATCAATTCCTGCCAAATCGAATTTCAGGTTGTCCCAGGGCTGGGCATTGGTGATCATATACCAACGGGTGGCATCCGGACCATATTTTTCAATGGTCTCAAATGGATCAACTGCATTTCCCAGTCGTTTCGACATTTTATTCCCTTCGGCATCAAGGACAAGGCCATTGGATACACAAGTTTTAAATGAAACTGTATCAAATACCATAGTGGCGATGGCATGTAAAGTAAAGAACCAGCCACGCGTTTGATCAACACCTTCAGCAATAAAATCTGCAGGGAAATATTCACTTAAATTATCTTTGTTTTCAAAAGGATAATGGAACTGAGCAAAAGGCATGGCGCCTGAGTCGAACCACACATCAATCAGCATAGGTTCCCTGAACATTTTTTTCCCGGTTGGAGAAACAAGCACTATTTCATCAACATATGGCTTGTGGAAATCAAATGTTTCGTAATTCTCTTTTGAATTATCACCCGGATTAAAATCAGCCAAAGGACTTTTGATCATAAAACCGGCTTCGATTGATTTTTCAATCTCCTTCTTTAATTCTTCAGCTGATCCAAGACAAACTTTTTCTGATGCATCTTCTGTCATCCAAACAGGAAGAGGAACTCCCCAAAAACGGGAACGTGATAAATTCCAGTCAACAAGATTTTCCAGCCAATTTCCAAATCGTCCTGTACCGGTAGCTTTTGGCTTCCAGTTAATGGTATTGTTCAGTTCAATCAGCCTGTCTTTGAAAGCAGTAGTTTTGATAAACCATGAATCCAGGGGATAATATAAGATGGGTTTATCCGTACGCCAGCAATGCGGGTATGAGTGAACATATTTCTCCGTCTTGAAGGCTTTGTTTTCCTTTTTTAGTTTAACGATTATATCAATATCAACAGAATCCTCTTTTTCGGCATCAAAATTCGGATCATATTCCGGTTTTACATACCTGTTGGCAAATTCACCCATTTCTGCTACAAACTTACCCTGCTTGTTCACCATGGTCAGCGACCCGATTCCATTTTCTCCAGCTATTTTAAAGTCATCAGCACCAAAACTCGGGGCAATGTGGACGATCCCTGTTCCTTCTTCAGTGGTAACAAAATCACCGATTAAAACTCTGAATGCATCACCATCTTTGGGTTGTGCATAGGGCAGGAGTTGCTCAAACGGAATATCCTTAAGTTTTTCTCCTTTGAATACATCCTCCAGTTCATAAGGTATTTTCTTCTGTCCGGGTTCATAATCCTTTAGTTTCAGTTCGCCATTTTCGAAAGGAAAATATTTACTAAGCAGATCTTTACCCAGAATAACTGTTATGGGTTTGTGTGTATACGAATTAAAAGT
This sequence comes from Bacteroidales bacterium, assembly GCA_030596605.1. Lineage (GTDB taxonomy): Bacteria > Bacteroidota > Bacteroidia > Bacteroidales > JAADJA01 > JAADJA01. The sequence continues at coordinate 790 of JAUVJI010000096.1, read as the reverse complement.
TTTAACTTTTATATAATCAATTTTTGCACCAACAGCCAGGGCTGTATTCGACGGTAAGGTCCATGGAGTAGTTGTCCAGGCCAGAAAAAACAGGTCACCATGAATATCCTCAAACAAGAATTCAGATTTCTCGTCTTTAATTACTTTGAATTGAGCAACAACTGTATTGTCTTTCACATCCTTGTAACATCCCGGAAGATTTAGCTCGTGGGAGCTAAGTCCGGTCCCTGCTGCCGGTGAATATGGCTGAATAGTATGGCCTTTATATAATAAACCTTTACTGTATAGTTCTTTTAATAACCACCATACAGTTTCGATGTATTTATTATCGAAGGTAATATAAGGATCATCCAGGTCGACCCAATAGCCCATTTTAACGGTAAGGTCGTCCCAGAGGTCTTTGTATTTCATTACCTCCTTGCGGCAGGCTTTATTGTAATCTTCAACAGAAATTTTCTTTCCAATATCCTCTTTGGTAATACCAAGTGATGTTTCAACACTGATCTCAACGGGCAATCCATGTGTATCCCAGCCGGCTTTACGCTCAACCAGAAACCCTTTCATTGTTTTATAGCGGCACAAGATATCTTTAATGGCCCGTGCCATCACATGGTGAATACCCGGTTTGCCGTTGGCGGACGGAGGCCCTTCATAGAATGCAAACCGTTTATGCCATTTTCTTATCTCGACACTTTTTTCAAAAGTATTTTGATCCCTCCAGAAATCGTTAATATCTTTTCCGATCTGTGTTAAATCAAGCTTTTTATATTCAGGGTATTTCTGTTTCATT
>JAUVJI010000067.1 GCA_030596605.1 Bacteroidales bacterium | reverse complement strand
ATGAAAGTGGGTAAGGGTGTTTGTGTCCTCTTGGATTGAAAATGTAATTTTTCCTAAGTTTCTGATAAGAAACTTCATCCAATTCGTGGAATTTGTGGATAAAAAAATGTTTGCGGAAATAAGGAATTATATGAAAAATTCTCATTTTAATCTTGTAATAGATGATTCCTAAATATTATTTTCTCTATTTTTGTTTATAATTATTAACATAATACAGATACTTGGATAATTATAGTAAATTATTGAAGCGTTTAAATAATCATTCCTCTGATATAAAGGCAGAAATGATAATTTCCTGTTTGTTGGAAGCAGGAATTAGCATGAATCAAATTATCGTTTTCCTAAATGGTCAGCACAAAAGAAGTTGGTCAAAAGATGTTTCAACAATTGAAACTTTAAAATTGAAAGACGGAGAGGAGAAAATTGTTCTTAATTTAAACCAGGATGGAATATACGATTCTTTACCTGAAGCTTTATTTCACAGCAATATACATGATAAAGCAGATGCTGGTAAAGAAATGGCAGAGGAGTCTATGAAACTCAAAATTGAAGAAAAGGAAATTCGCAATTTTTTTATTCCTTTCGAGAATGCGATCTATTCAACTAAAGTAAATCTGATCTTAAAAGAAAATACACTTTTAAATAAATTGCATTCCAATCTACTTCAAGGTGTCATTCCAAACTTCTGGTATATAGATGCTTCAGTTCCTGAAAAATATACGAAAAATCTCATTTCTTTACTTCCTCTTTCCCATAAAATAATTGGAAATTTCGACTTAACTGCACAATCTCTTTCATACATATTACATGAAAAAGTAGTAATAAGTATAGAAGATCCACATAAATATTTTTCGGGGGGGGAGATACAAGAATTTCAGCTTGCAAGTCTTGGTGCATGCAGCTTAGGAGTTGATTTTATCTGTGGATCTGACATGAATGGTGTAATAGGCCAAATTAATATTAAAATTGGGCCTTTAAATAATATTTCAATTGAAGAATGTTTGAATAAAGGATATGTGAAAAAGCTTATAAGCTGTTTTTGCAATTACTTTGTTCCATATGAAATTGACGTTACTACTGAATTTGTTTTCAAGGATGAATATAATAATCTGATCATGTCAGATGATTCTAATAATTCTTACCTTGGATTAAATACAGTATTATAAATGCAACAATTGACTAAATAAATATTTTAATAATTTTCGATTAAATCAACTATCATGACAATACCTTTAAAATACTTCAACGTAAATTGGGTGAATGGAATGAAAATCAATAAAGACCATTTTATCCAACAAGAAAATGCATTTATTGATAAAATGAAGGATATTCTTGCATGTCAGCTGAATGACAGGAATTTTGGTTTATTGCCTGCATCAGGTAACAACACCTCATTTGAAATAATTACCAAAGTAGACAATCAAAATATACTGAAAGTGAAGATTTTTCAATGCAGGGCCATTACTCAGGGAGGAGCCAGGATTGAAATATTGAAAGAATTTGATTTTCCTGAATTCTCTGTTTCCCTGACTGATGAAATTGGAGCAAATAAGGATTCTGAAGGTAATTTGTACTATATTGTATTATCTGTTGATTTATTTGCTTGTGAACCCTTTGGAAATTTAAATTCGGACGAAGAACCTCCCCGGTCCCCTTTTGTAATTCCTTCTTATAAGATTAATTTAGTTGCAGAAAAACAAATTGTAAAGGAAGAATTTAATCCATATTCACTTTTTATCGGGAAAGTAAAAATGCTTCATGGTAGTCCTGAAATAATTGATGAATACATTCCTCCGTGTATTAATATAATGAGTCATGAAAAGTTAATCTCCTTTTATTCAGGAGTTGATAAATTTTTCGGACAGCTTGAAATTGATTTGTTAACGATCATCAAAAAAATTAAAGAGAAGGAGCAGAGCACAAACTTAGCGGATTCAGCGCAAATCCTTGCAAACAACCTGCTTAACTATTTGAACAACAATATTCTAAACTTTAGATGGATAATAATTGATCAGCCTCCAATTAGTATGTTTGAAAAAATAGCGAGCCTTGCAAGGATTATTAAAAACACCTTAGATGCAAATACATCTTCGAATAAAGAAGAATTATTGAATTATTTTACTAACTGGTCAGAATTGAAGCCAGGTGATTTTGAAGAATTATTGGTTCAATGCGTCAATTTTGATTATAATCACTATGAAATTAACAAACTACTAATTCAATTTACTCATTTAGTAGAAACGCTTGCCGTACTGTTTGAGAAACTGAGCAATTTAGCATACATTGGAAAGAAAAAAGAAACCGGCATCTTTGTAAAAGAAGATAAACCAAGAAGAAGTTTTTTAGCTGATTAATCACATTCCTGAGATATCATGATAAATAGTTATATTGACATACCGATTAATTTTAAGGTTATTACCCAAAAACAGGAGATACCTAAAATTAGTATGAAACAGTCTATTCATAATATGATACATCTGATTTCAACTACCTCTTTTGGTGAATTAAAGCATGATCAGGATTTTGGTTGTGAAATATGGATGCATGATTTCAATAATATATATAACACTCATTCTTTTAAAGAAGACCTCAGAAAATCAATAAAACAATCTATTGAAAAAAATGAAAAAAGAATTGAAAATGTAAACGTTGAATTGAATATTGAACAAGCTGAGATAAAAATAAAAGGTAGAAGAGCAAAAGTTAGAGTGAATTTGATTGTAACAGGAACAATTGAAAAAACCAATGAACAATTAACTCATCATGAAAAGTTTTTTATTGGTCCTTTATCTTATTATTAATTATTAAGCCATGGTTATAGAATCAAAAGACACTATTAAAAGAAAAATGATCCGAAATGCATCAGCTTTGTGGGGTTATCCTGATATGCAGGACATTAATTCCTTTGACCCGATTGTAGGTATGTTGATGGGAGCTTTAGCGGATGAATTGCACAAAATTGCAGGAGACATTGAAAAAACCGATGCACGAATAGTTGAAAAGCTTATTGACCTGATATTTCGTCATAATGAATTTTCTCATTTTCCTGCTCACGCTATAGTGAGGGCAAAACCTGTACAGGCAACTATGAATATCAAAGATTCTTTTCAGTTTTTTTATACTAAACGAATACAAAAGGAATCGAAAAAAGATCCGGAATATGAAAATGTAAATGTTTTTTTTACTCCTACCGGAAATTTCAATTTATTTAACAGCCAGGTTAAATATATAGCATCCGGAGATACGCTTTTTCAAGTAAATGATGATAATTTCAAAGATATTCTTTCCACAACAAATACTGGCAATTTACTTGATCCATCCAAACTATTCATTGGTATAGAGATTGACAAGAGTGTAAAAAAATTGGATGGGATCTCATTATATTTTGATATTAAAAACAAACAAAAGGAAGAACGTTTTTATCAATCTTTATCTTCAGCAAACTGGACAATAAATAATAAACCTGCAGAATTCAAACAAGGCTTACTGCCAAATCTAACTGATACTAAATTATCACTGAATGAGCTATTCAAAAACGAGATAAATGTTTCAATTAAAACGTCTAAACATGTAAATAATTTTTATAATAATAGATTCATGACCCTTACAAAGGGGAATTATTCATATACAGATTTAATTTCGGAAACAAGAACACCTGATGAAATTCAGAATGCATTTCCACATGATATTTTAGAGGAATTCTCAAATAATTTGTTTTGGATTGTCATTCAGTTACCTCAGATTATTCCATCAGATATAGCAAAAGATGTAATCTGCTCTGTAAATTGTTTTCCTGTAATTAACAGAAAGCTTAATGAATTTACCCAATCTTTGCATAAGGGAACAAATGTTATTCCTTTAAATACAGAGGATTTATTTTTTGATGTCAGACAAGTTGTAAATAGTAAAGGTAATGAATACACATCATCTTCGCTATCAGGAATTGAACAAACAACAAAAAACTCTTATATAATTCGGCAGGGAGGAATTGCTCGATTTGATTCTAGAGATGCGAAAGCAATAATAACTCATTTGACGGATTTAATCAGAGATGAAAGCGCTGCTTTTTCTATGTTTGGAACTGAGATGATTTCGAGTGAACTTAAACAATTAGACCAAATTATCACCCGTTTGAAACACAGACTTGAATCTGCCGATACAATTAACGATATTCAATCATATATTTTACTTCAAACCGAATCAGGTTATGAAAGGGCATTTGTCAAATTTTGGTCAGCAAAGGGCGAGTTGGCAAACAATATTAAATCAAATTCCAGGCTTAATGTTTTTACTGGTAGCGATTTTGATCATAACAGCACTATATTTATGACTACGACATTTGGTGGCAGGCAAAAACTTACAAAAGAGGATAAACTAAATGTGCTCAGAAGGACAATATTGTCAAAAGGAAGAATTGTTACTGTTGAAGATATAAAAGCCTTATGTTACGAACACTTTGGAAAAATCCTAAAGCAGGTCGAAATTAAGAAAGGGGCTTACCTGGATCCTGATATTAAAAAAGGTATCACTCGAACAATGGATATACACTTATCATTAGATAAGCAAACCAAATTGCCGGATGAAGAATTACAGTTTATGATTGATGACCTGTTGGTAAAACTTAAAGAAAACTCATCTAATCTGTTACCGTTTAGGGTATTTTATACAAACAAGTAAAAATCCTTACTTAAAGAAAGTAGATTTACAGACCAAATAAATAATTATTTTAATTTAGTAATACAAGCTTTTTTGTATTTTTGAAACTTGATTTAAAATAAGTTCTAAAATATAGTTTTATGAAATCGTATCATATTCTTTTCATTATATCGGTTATACCATTTTTACTTTTTATATCATCCTGCAACCTCGAAGAAATTCCATCAGAATACCTAACGGCAAGCTTTGAATTTGAAATTAACAATAATAACTATGCCCCGGCAACAATTACCTTCACTAATAAATCAATTTATGCTGATAGTTATTCGTGGAATTTTGGCGATCCAGGCTCTGGAGCTGACAATACTTCTACCGATAAAGGCCCGACACACTTATATTCCAATCCGGGAATATACACAGTAACTCTCATTGCTACAAATTCAAACTCAGGTGATAACAATGAAACAACAAAAACGGTTACCATTGAAGCAGTCACTACTTTTGAAAGATTCTACGAGGTTGCCGAAGATCAAATTGCTTTCAATATTGCCCGACATCCTGCCGGTGGTTTTGCCCTGGTAGGGCAAGGAGAATCCGGAGCACAAAATGATGTATATTTAGTTTTAACTGATGAAAACGGTGATGAATTGAACACCTCGCCTCAGCATTACGGAAACAATACGGAATATGATGTTGGATTTGAAATTATTTCAACTGAAGCCGGTGGATATGCTATTATCGGATATACCGATAACGGAACAGATAATGATGTTTATTTAGTTATAACAGACCAAAATGGAAATCTGATTTCGCAAAAATCATTTGGTGGAATAAATAATCAATGCGGATACGGAATTACCAGAAATTCGAATGGAGGTTTTGCTATTACCGGTTATTCTGATAATGGAAGTGATAATGATGTATATTTGATTATCACTGATCAAAATGGGAATTTATTATCTGAAAGAACTTTTGGTGGGAGCAATGATGAAAACGGACTCTCCATTGTAGAAACCAACAACGGTGGCTATGCCATCTTTGGATTTTTTGATGATGGGAGTGAAACTGATTATAATTTAGTACTGATTGATGAAAATCTTAATGAATTGCCCGGATCGCCCCACACATATCCACATGCAGGTACAGACATCTCCAATAATGTTGTAAAGACAAATGCCGGTTATGCCCTGATGGGTTATAGTGGTTCAATATGGGGTGGTGATATATATGTGATATTTATCGACCAAAATGGCAATAAATTACAAGAAAAAACATTTGCAGGCCAGAGATCAATAATGAATATAAGAGGAGGAATAGTTTTTTCAGGAGAAGGATATGCTATCACAGGATTTCTAAACAACGGTGCGGATGATGATGTATATTTAACCTTAACTGACATAAATGGCAATGAGTTGCCCGGATTCCCAAAAACATACGAAAGGCTGGAAGACCAGTATGGATCTGGAATTGTAATAACCGATGACGGGGGATATGCCATTGCAGGTTATACAAATGAAGCATCCGACCCGGATGTATTATTAATTAAAACAGATGCAAACGGAAATGTTAAGTAAACCAAACATATAAAAGCTAATATATGAAATATATCATTTTATTTTTGCTGCCATTTTTTCCTGAAATCATGTTTGCACAGGTAAGTGATACGGATTGGGAATATGATGAAATAAAAAATATAATAGTTATCAAATACAATCTTAGTAAGATTGATAAGTATAATTATTTCGATATTAAAGTTACTGGTACGGTTGAAGGTGCTTCAGTTCCTATTAATTCAGTAACCGGTGATGTAGGTAAATTGATAAAAGTCGGGCCTGATAAAATTATTAAATGGAATATTTTGGATGATGTTTCCGAATTACAGGGAGAATTTAAAGTAAATGTAACTGCTACTCCTAATTCGGAAGCTATGGATATTCCAACTATACCTGAAAAGAAAGTTAACAAAACTCCATTATGGATTGGATTGGGTGGTTCTGTAGCTGTCGGTGGTGCTTTGATTGTTGTGGGGGTTTTAAAAATCTCTGATGGAAAAGATATGCACAAAACTTATAAGGATCATCTTTATGAGTATGATGAAGTTTTTGGTGACCAATCGAGGCAGGAGTATTATGATGAAGCAAATTCAAAGTATAACACAGGAGTAATACTAACATCTGCCGGTGCAGTTATAGCTGCTGCAGGTGGCTTTTACTTTATTAATAAACTGTTAAAAGCCGATAAAAAAGGAAAGGTGGCGTTAAACTTAATTCCTATACATGATCAGCTTAATGGGTCATACTCTGCCATACCATCAGGAGCTGTGGTTTCAATGACATTTAAGTTTTGAAACAGAAAAATTGAACTGCCCTTTACAGGATTTTCTATAATGCAAAAAAGACACCTGATTTTATTACAAAATCAATTAAATCATTAAATTTGTCCCACCAAAAGTTAAAAATATTTATCGAATCATAAGGAATTAATTAAAGGCTAATCCATGTATCCACGGTCTGTAACCATATCGGTAACTATTGTTACTTTCATTATATCCGGCTTGCTTTACGCCGTTTTTATGTCGAAAGCCAAGGAGGCCAAAGCGCATAAAAAAGCAAATTTATTCTATTTACTGGGTGCTTCTTTGTTATTTGTACTGGTAGGACTCAGCGGATATTTCATACTTAAGGAGAAAGACAAACTAATTTACTATTTCAATGTACACCAGGTTTGCATATTTATTTTTGGACTGGTTCATGTTTTTATTTTCAAAAGAATCCTACCCTGGACCCGCAAAGTCGCGTTTATCTGGAGATTCTTGTTTACAATAAACATAGGCTTCTTCGGTATTTTCTTTCTTTTGATAGCTTACAGGATAATTGGATACCATATAACAAGTTTCTTTATATTAAGTTCTGTATTCTGGCTATTGATTCCATTTTTCTTTGTGGAAGCCATTGAAAAATATTTCGAAATACCTGACAAAATTTACAAAAAATGGTATTTCCCAACTGATAAGAAAATTTCCGAACCTACCGATAATGAACTGGAATCACCTGTCATTGTCAGTTTCAAGCTTAAAAAGAAGGAAGGTGATCCGGAACCGACTGAATTCAGGGTGAAAGCCCCGCTGAAGATGCAATACGGAAGGCTATTTTATTTCTTCATCACAGACTATAACGACAGGAATCCACAGGAAGCTATTGATTTTTTGAACGATCAGAATGAACCTTCCGTATGGGTTTTTTATCATAAATCCGGAAACTTTCAATCCAGGATTTACATTGATCCTGAATCAAGTATAGAAAATAACCGGATTAAAGAAAACAGCATTATTGACTGTATTAGAATAGACAACTGAAAATCAATAACCGATAATTAAGAACAATATCGACATAAAATATTCATCATGAAACCACTCAATCAAAAAGAAAGATCACGGACCTATGTAATTTTTGCCATACTGTTTCTGATAGGTATAGGCTTGGTCAGCATCCCCTTTTTCTCTTTGTATAAACTGATGGAAAAAAATAATAAACTCGTTATACAGGAACGGCAGGAAACTGAAAAGGAAATTGAGAAAATTCAGACAAATGAAAAATTCCTGCAAGAATATTTTGTATTAAAAATGGATGACATTAAAGAACTGATCAACAAACTGGAATCAGCAGATGAAGATACTGATGTGTTAAATGCTCAAATCGGAACATTAGTGAGCGAAGTGAAGCGTAAAGCTGTCACCGATTCAACAGGATGGAGATCACATATGTATAATAGTATATTGGATACATATCTTGACCTAAAAGAAGCCAGGAATAAAAAAATGGATGCTACTACAAACTCTGAAGAACAGATAGATGAGAAAGATCAGCAAATTAAAGATCTTAAATCATCCATAAGGGATTGCAAGGAAGATTTAAGAGATTGCGAGGAAGATTTAGAGGAAGCCCGTAAACCAAAAATAAATCCTATTAAACCTACAGGTGATGGCGGTATTCAATAGGAGAAGAATAAGTATGTTGATCTGTAAGAACCCCGCCTTACGGGATTCAAACAGCATCAGTATAAATCATATGTCAAACCAAAATCCTAATCTCTAACATGGTGATGCCTTTGGCTGTAATTCAAATTTTCAGCTTATTGAAAGATTTGTTGAAAATTCAATTTTTATTTCGAAACAGGTAACGGATCAAATACTCCTACTTCTATGATTTTCTGATAATTATAATCGAACGGATCAAAGCATATAAGTTCACCTTCATTTGATGGCACTATTATTTCCATTGATTCTGTTTGCTCATGTCCAACAAAATAACCGAATTGAAAATTAACCGGATATTCTCTAAGATTAGGTGATTCCTCTACATATGGGTGATACAATTGGATAGGCATATCAAGTTTGAGTTCTTCATTAAGAATATTGCCAGGAAGTATTTTGGAGCAACAAGGATAAACTTCTGATTCTACAAAAAATTCTTCCGGTACTTGAATTATTGCTTTTGCTAAAATCAAAGTATCATTTGTGTTAACATAGGCATAAAAATTATTTTTACTTACATTTAATATACCTTTTGAGTCGGTATCCGTATAGATTCGATTAAAAAAATACAGGTCATTCGATGCTTTGTTTCTAATCTTTATATTACACCGCAAAGTTGAGGTATCAATTTTTGATAAACTAACCTCAATATCGCAATCAGTATTACTTTTGTCCAGAGTTTGCATCAAATTTTTATTATTTGATTATGAGATTATTTCTGCTATTTTCGTGGTGTTTGCTATCATGATTGTATACTTTATAACAGTATTGAATATACAAAATAAATCTGAGTTTGCACTATTTTCGCTGGTGTTGAGAAGTATGCCATTCCGAACGAATTTTATTTTCTGTAAAAGGATCATTATCACCAGATGGTTCTCCGCCTGAATTTAACTTTTCTTTGTTCGTTTCAGGTGTATTTTCCGTGTCCGCATTAATCAATCCGTGAGCTAATCCAATAGCCGGTGGTCTGGTTTGCCAGGGTTGAGTAGGGTTGTTTGATGATGACTGAGAATCAGGATCATAAACTATTGTTGGAGGGGAATCTTTATAAAAACAAGCGTTTCTTCTAACTGTCATTTTTTCACCTTTATGTTCATACGTATGTTCTCCTTTTATTGTGGCGCCACCACCATCATTTAAAGACTTCAACAACTTCTTTCCTGTTGGAGTATTATCAATCATAATCAAATCAGCTATTACTTTTCCTTGATAATCAGGATTGTTTTGATCAGGTTCAACTATAATATCTCCATATTTTATTATTCCATCATCTCCTGCTTTAATACCAATATTGGCTTTAAGTTTATCCCATCGGCTTTTATTTGGTGAGGATATATTCAAAGATGTTGCTGATGCTGGTCCACCAATGAGAACAGTTGAAAGCCCAACCGAAATCAGTCCCCCATGTGCAGTATTATCTGTCTGTCGGGCAGCAAATCGTCCACCAAAAATAACTGAAGTAGATCCCATAGCAATAATGTCGGGTGGGCCAGTACATGTACACATATCTCCGATTACAGCAGCAGGCTGGCCGCCAATCAATACATTAGAAACGGAAGGACCTGTTATCGGACCACCAACATGGGGAACAGTACCCGTTAACATTGGACAGGTGTGCATATCTCCTAATCTTGCAGCTGGTTTGCCCATAATTTTTATGTTTAATTTATCTGAACTAAAGCTCCCTTTACAACCGTATTCCCACCTGCTGATATTTCAGCACTTGCCGATCCTTTGGCGACTACATTTGTACCGGATATTTCAGTACTTGCATTTGATTTTGCCTTCAGGTTAGCCTGGGCATCAATCTCAATATTTGCGTCACTCTGTATTTTAAGGTCTGCCGTAGATTTAATTTCGGTTTCCGTCCCAGATGCAACATTAATCTTTCCCTGAACATCCAGCTTATAATCTTTTCGTGCGGTAATTTCAATGTTTTCTGCATCAATCTTCAAATCACCCTGGCATGAAATGGTCATAAGTTTGTTATGGGATGAAAGGATAATAGTATTCACCTGATCCTTATCGTAGATTATTATTTCCTCATTATCTCCTTCATCATTGAATTCAATGGTATGCCCGCTTTGAGTGCGAATAGCCTTTTTAAAGTTTTTATCATTTTTCCAATCATCGGGTTTTTTCTTTCCATTGTAATGCGACCCTGCTACAAAAGGCTTCTCAGCATTACCGCTTTCAAAATCAACCAGCACTTCTTCTCCTACTTCAGGTATAAAATAAAATCCCTTGCTCCCTCCTGCATGTGGCGTTAAAACCCGAGACCATGGAGTTTCACTATTTGATTGTTTTTGCCACGCAAATTGAACTTTTACCCTACCCAATCCATCAGGATCGGCATTGTCAGTAACAGTTGCACTTTGTATTTCAGCAAATGGGACATCCTCTGAATTGAAATATAGCGGTATTTTAGTATCGGACGGAATTGCAGTAAAATGGTTTTCATAATCGCCCATATTGTTGCATTCATGGGTAATTTCGGTGATGATATAAGTTCCATAATCATCTTCCTGGCCAGTAGTGTATAAATTATCTCCGGTTATTTTAATCCTATTCCCAACATTTAATGTTACTTCATCTGATACGGCTGTTAACTGAATTACATTGGCAGTGCTTTTCATATTCGACTTTACCACTTCTTCCATCTGTGCTTTCATATCATCTTCTGTATTCAAATGATTGTAAATTGAATGTGGTTTTTTTGTAAAAATTTTATTGGACGAATCCATTACATCTTTTACATAAGGATTACTGACCGACTCCTTATAATCCGTCAAAGATTTACTATATTCATCTGCTTTGACTGAATCATAAGTAACAAAAGAATGATCTTGCGGTTTGGCATGCATCGAAAAGGAAAGTTGATGTAAATCCCCACCATACTGCAAATTTTTTTCTTTATCATCCACCTTTCCAATAATTATCTTTTGGCCGTTGTAATAAAACCATTCACCATATCTGCAAGCAAGTCTCCTGATAAAATGAAAATCACTTTCTTTATACTGAACAGTGTAAAGTAATTGTTTATTAAATACAGGTTTTATTTCATTTTTCACTTTATCTGTGGGATAGTCCTTTATGGTTTCTTTTATTATATCTTCCAGTTTTTTATCTTCATAACTTTTGCAATCTTTACCGTGCTCAAGTAATATTGTCGGACTAAATCCGCTGATAATGATTTTACCGGCAGCTGCATCAAATTTATTTACCGTAATATTTGTAATAACACCAATAAAAATATTATCTCCATCATTAAACTTTATAACGACCCCGGATCCGATGTAATCTTTGCTTTTTTCAGCTAAAATTCCTTCAGATCCTTCCAATGATTCGGCAGGGCAACTGATAGAAAAATGGCTATGTTCAGCCATTTGATGATGGATGGATATATTAAAAGAAGAACCCTCTAATATTTTGTTACCATCAACCTGGATTTCCGGATATACTAATTGTCCCATTTCGTGAGGTTTTAGATTTGGATTTATACTTTAATCCATTTGTTTTCGTAGGTAACATTACCAAAATCCAATTTACGTGCACTTATTGTCATTTTAATAAGCATTGGTATTTTGTCTGTAGAACTAAAATATTCAGTAAAATCAACGCAATAAGCATCCTCAAACTGTATCTTGAACAAAATACTCATGTGTTCATCAGGCTTGTAAAAAACAATTTTACCCTTTTTAGTTTGTGTTGAAGATACCATCCAGTCTAAAAAATCGGTTTCGCCACGTGATTCAATCGACAAGTAAATCTTTCCACCCCTCGGAACCCCTATTGGTTTGTTACTCTGATCTGTATTTTGAGCAAATCCATATTCAATATTAATGATATTGTATTCTTTACCTTCTAGTTCTAATCTGGCTTTAAATGACATGTCTATACTTTTATTGTTTTGGTAAAATTAATATTAAGGAGAAACACACAAATTAGTTTCGTAAAAAAAAGGAGTCAATATTTTTGACTCCTTTATAATTCATAAATATTATTTAAAATTCAGGCTACATGTAAAGGAGTACGTTTTTATAAAGCCCATTCATTTTCATGCTCGCCATCACCCAGTTTAATAATTCTGGCTGAAAATGTAAGTGTTTCATTCATGGATCCATTACCAACATTGTCAAATGCTTCTTTGTATCCGATCAGGTAGGCTTCCTTAAATTCTAATTCCTTCAATTTTGAATCTTCATCCCTTTTATTAAAAATAATTTTCCCATCTTTTCGCATGTAGCTGTCGCACATCCATTCGAAGTTAGAAGTGTTGTCCGTAGATTCAATTTCTACTCTGATAATTCCACCTCTTACGGTTGAAGAAGGACGCCCGGTAGCATCAACTTCCTGTTTGAATTCGTAATCGCAATTTAATACGCGATACTGATCTCCATCTATATCAAGAACTGCTTTAAAAGACATAATTGTAGGTTTAAGTTAAAAAATTGTTTAATTATTTTAAATGAACGAAATCTGCTCAATTATTTTAGTTCAAATTTATTTATTAACTAATAACATCATTCGTAGTCAGATAGATTACTTTTGCTCGTAATCTGTATCCCAATCATTGCCATCATCTCCTTTTTGTCCATCCATTTTTATCATAAAATTCTTCGCAGGGAAATAGGGAGTCATGTGAATATCCAGATAGATACGGTCTTTTTGTTTTTTGTCCTGTTCAAAGCGCTTTACCGAAAATTTTTCAATAAGTTTTCCCGGCCCTGTGACACTATCAAGAAAACGTGTTATCTGACTTAAGATATCCAGCCTGGTTTTGGAATTGAAATTTTCGAAAGCCCTTCGGTTAAGGAAATCCATCAGCACCTTGGTTACATAATCAAACACCCTTACAACAGAATAAGTTTGTAAGCCAAGATTATCACCATTAAAAAGTGTTTTTGCTGAAAAAGCCATCACCTTGCCATATTCATTCACCATAGGAATAAGGCCAAGTTTTTCAAGATTGGCAATTTCACTTTTTTTCAATTCGAATTTAACACCATCAACTTCGCTTAAACTTCCGTGTTTTTTACCGGCCGCAACCTGTGACATAAGTGTTTGATACATATTACCGGCCAAAGCTCCTGCCGGTGATACGTATAACTCTTCTTCTTCTCCCACTTCAGCATATTTATCCCGCCCTACCAGCCAGTTACATGTCATTAAAACATTAGAGCGATACATATCGCCGCCTGTAAGATTGGCCGATTCAAACATTTCCATCACGTCATCGGGGGTATCGAGATGTTCAAAATCAGTAACTATCATCACTTTATTTTCATGCGCTATTTTGGCCCATTTCTCAACTACTTTATTCGATCCCAGATATCCGGGAACTACTAAAATACTATAATGCTCTCTCAAATCAAGCCTGTCAAACTTCTTAACCAGTTCTTCCCGAACTGCATCAATAAACCGGGTATCATCCAAATCTTTTAACTGTTCGGCATCTGCATTCATGAAGGACACATTTTTTATTTTATCACCCCCGGTATTTTTGAAAAAGAGAGCAGTAGAACGGTAAGATTTTTCTAAATCTTTAGTGGTTTCAATTGCTTTAGCGAGATTCTTGTTTAAAACAGTTTCAGATTCCTCAGCATTTTTCTCACCCTTTTCAATCATATCAACAATGCTATCAGAAGAAGTGATAAGAGCAGCCCATAAACCAAGTGTTTTCTTCAATTGCTCACGTTCATCCTTTTTTGCAGATTCTGATAAAAAGATTTTTTTTCGGGCCTTACGTTCTGGATTCAGATTCTGAGCCCCATCAACGGCCATTTCTATCAGGTCGAATCCACCAACGGTAGCCAATTGCTCAAGACTCTGTTGCAATAAATCATCGGGTTTTTCAACCTGTCCGGATTTTTCAGCAACTTTTTCTTTGTATTTTTCTATATTATGTTGTTCTTGTAATGCCATTTTGATAAGTTTTAAGCAGTTATAATTTAGCGAATTAAGATTGTTCGATCTCTTTCATCAAAGAATAAATTGCATTAAGCATTGCTTCTTTAGTATCACTATTTTCCAGTGATTTACGCAATAGTTTATTGCTTTTTAGTTGTTTGACAATTTTCAGGAATTGCTCTTTTTGATTTGTCAAATCTTTTAAGAAATCGCTTTGGGCTGTAATCCCCTTAATGCCAAAATCTGCTAAACCACTAAATGCTAACTTTTCTTTTTTCTCAGTTCCCTGACTATCTTCAAAATCAACATCTATTGTTGGCTTATAATGCTTAAATACCTGATCAATTCCAGTTAATCCTTCAGTGATTTCAGGTTTAATCGGAGGATTGGCAGTCAATTTTTCGATCATTAAAGTACGGTTTTGAGATATTTCGCTTATAGCTTCACTGGCATCTCCTTCTACTTCGGTGCCACCTAGTCCATACTGTTGCATAATTTTTTATTTTACGATTAATAAATTTATTTAAGAACAAATTTAATACAATTTTATTTTACATCCCACTTTATTTCATCTTTTTGTCCAATTGTTAAATGGACAATTGATCCTGCTTGTATTTCATTGGCGATAATCATTTTTGATAAAGGCCTTCTGATTTCATTTCTAATCACTCCAACTATTGGTCTGGCACCGTATTTTGGAGAAAAGCCAGTTAAAGCCAGTTTTTCTTTTGCTTTTTGATCCATTTCAAGTTTTATACCTTTTTCATATAAGGACTTATAAAGGCTTTTAAGGTGAATCTCAAAAATTTTCACAACATTTTCCTCAGATATTGGAGCAAAAGGTACAATTTCCGTCAACCTGCCTAAAAATTCAGGTCGAAAATGATTACTCATTATATCCATCAAATCGTTAGACTTGGGTATGTTTCCTTTATTAAATGATTCAACTATAAAATTACTTCCGATATTCGATGTAAACAGCACCACCGCGTTTGAAAAATCTCCTTCCTTGCCCAACCTGTCGTGAAGCTTACCTTCATCCAAAATCTGCAGGAAAATGTCAAAAACTGATGAATGGGCTTTTTCAATTTCATCAAAAAGCACTACGGCATAAGGTCTCTGCCTTATTTTATTGACTAATAAACCACCTTCTTCATAACCAACATATCCCGGAGGCGCACCATACAACAAAGCAGCTGAATGTTCTTCTTTGAACTCAGACATGTCAAATCGGATCAAATAAGATTCATCCTGGAAAAGAAATTCTGCCAATGATTTTGCCAGTTCGGTTTTTCCGGTACCGGTAGGCCCTAAAAAGAAAAAAGAACCTATTGGTTGGCCGGCTTTACTTAAACCAGAGCGAGATTCAAGTATAGCAGCAGCAATACTTTTAATAGCATGGTCTTGCCCCACAACTCTTTTTTTAATGTACTCTTCTGTATTCAGTAACTTTTCCCGTTCTTTTGATTGTAATTTACCAAGTGGGATACCTGTTTTCGCAGCTACAATGGCTCCAACATCTGATTTATCAAGTGAGTCAACTTTCTTCTTTGCGTGCTTTTCAAGTTCATTCAGTATTTTTACGGAATATTTATATTTTTCACCTGCTGATTTAAACGGTTTAATTTTTTCTTTATCATCTAATTTTGAAAATAATATAGGTGAAATCTGGTTTTTAAGATTTGAATAAAACCAATCAAGTTCACTGTTATCGGTTTTATCTTTTTTAGGCTTATATTGCTCTAACTCTTTTTTAAGCTCTTGAATTTTTTGGAAGGAAATATCAGTCATTAATCTAATCCCTGACATAGTGTGATCGATCAAATCAATTGCTGAATCAGGTAAACACCGTTCTTTTAGAAATCTTTTAGATAGCCTTATAGCTTCCATACAAACATTTTCATCAGCTTTTATTTTATGATGATTTTCTAAAGATGGAGCAATCTCCTTTAACATCCTAAATGCAGTATGTTCATCAGGCTCATCAATTTTAATTAACTCAAATTGTCTGTTAAATGCTTCATCTGTTTCAATGAACTTAGTATAATTATCAATTGATGTTGTGCCAATTATTGTTAGATTCCCCCTTGAAAGCTCTGGTTTTAAAAGATTGGCTGCTCCTGAAGTACCACCATGCTGATCAAGTAGCATATGCAATTCATCTACAAATAGAATTGCTTTATCAAATTGTTGAATTTCCTTGATAATACTCTTAAGTCTGTCTTCAACTTCACCCTTATATGATGCACCAGCAATTAATGAGCCATAATCGAGTTCAAAAATTTTGGCATCTTTAAGATTATCAGGAACTTTATCATCAATAATACATTGTGTAAAGCCATTTGCAAGAGATGTTTTGCCAACTCCGGCATCTCCCAATATCAATACATTCGATTTTGATCTTCTGCCTAATATTTCAGTAATGGCTCTTATTTCACTGTCTCGTCCAATTACAGGGTCCAGCTTTCCTTGTGCAGCGTGTTCATTTTTATCAATACAATATTTCAATAATGCATTTGAGGTTGGTTTCTTTTCTTTTTTGGTTTCACCGGGTTCACTAACACCTACAATATTTTGAATTTCTTTTTTTTCTATTAGAGCATCAATTATTTCTTTCTGATTTAATGTAAAAGTTTTAAGCTGCTCATAATTAAAACCAACCCCAGGAGTACTGATAGCTGCTAAAACACAATGCGCATCAATTTGATCTTTCGAAAGTTTAATTCGAATGGTATCGGCCTCCCGAAATACAGTTTGAAGTTCTTTATCTGCTGGAGGGCTTTCAGGTATACTCGATGATTTTGGACACGATTCTATGCGAACTTCTGCCCAATCTTCCAAATAGTAAAGGTCTTTATCCAAAGATAAGAGAAAATCTGTCAATCCAACATTTTTATGCAACACTCCCTTGAGCATATGTGCCGGTGATAATTCTTCATTCTTGTTTTCCTTTGCTACCGATTGAGCAATGTTTATTGCCTGAATTAAATTGTCGGAAAAATTAGTGTTTGATATGTCGGCCATAATTATTTTTGGTTCATTTAATGAATCAGGCTATAAAAATAATAGTTTTTTCTAATTATTCCCAGGAAAAAACAATTAGTTAAAAACAAAGTGCTAATAAAATATCAATCGCAGCCTATTTCCAAATAACTTCTGTAAACAAAATGACAACTGATTCCTGAACCTGACCTGCTGGGTATCAACAAAACATTAACAGTATTTTTAAGAAAAAGTCCTGCATCATCTCGATGCAGGACTTTCTATTTTATATACTCCCTAACTCAGGACCAGTAAGATAAAATTTCATCTCTCGATGAATTTTTTCTAATGATTATTTCTTATGGATTTTAATTTTATCTTAGCAACTTTTTTAAATTCTTGATTTAATAATTTGAGATTCTGATTTAGATGAAAAAAGATTACGGTTCAGATAAAATGTCAGCGTTGAATGCAAAATTTGAAGCCCAGAAAATCGCTTTTGGCCCTATCATGTTCCAGGCGGCCAGGTTATTAAGGGAACTTGGGATCCTTGACGCACTCAGAACAAGAAATGACAATGGCCATAGCCCTGAAGATATTTCTCAGAAAACTAATGTTTCTTTGTATGGTGTTAAAGTGCTTTTGGATGCAGGTTTAAGTATGGGTGTAGTGAGGATGGTAAATGAAAAATATATACTGACAAAAACAGGTTTTTTCATACTTTCTGATACTCTTACAAAAACAAATTTTGATTTTGTTCAGGATGTTTGTTATAAGGCTTTCTACCACCTTGAAGAATCTGTCAGGACCGGGAAACCTGCAGGACTCAAAGAGTTGGGTGACTGGGAAACCATCTACCCTGCTTTGACATTGCTGCCCGGAAAAGCAAAAGAGAGCTGGTTTAATTTCGATCACTATTACTCGGATGAGGTGTTCCCTTATGTCCTTCCTGTCATTTTTAATGAAGATGTAAAACATTTACTAGATATTGGTGGTAATACCGGGAAATTTGCTATACATTGTGCAAATCATTCAGAAAATGTCGAGGTTACCATATTAGATCTTGAACTTCAGCTTAGGAAGGCCAAAGACAATATCAAGCAAAATGGGTTTGAAGATCGTATACATACCTTCCTTTATAATTTGCTGGATGAATCACAACCATTTCCAACCGGATTTGATGCCATCTGGATGAGTCAGTTGCTGGATTGTTTTTCTGAAGAACAAATTCTGAGTATCCTTAAAAGGGCACATAAAGCCCTGGATGATGATGGATATTTGTATATACTTGAGCTTTTCTGGGACAGGCAGGAATATGAAGCATCTACTTATTGTCTGAATGCTACTTCTCTTTATTTTACCTGTATTGCAAATGGGAACAGCCGTATGTATCATTCGGATGATTTCGTCAAGTTATCAAAAAAGGCAGGATTGGAGATCGTTGAGGAATATGATAACCTCGGTATCAGCCATACTTTACTTAAGTGCAGGAAAATATAAATTTGGAAAAGTTTTCTCTATAAATAAAAATTCATGGCTGAAAGGATACTTATAACTGGTTGTGGGATTATTTCTTCAATTGGTAACAATTTAAAGGAAACTCACAATAATATTCTTTCTGAAAGATCTGGTATTGGAAAAATAGAAATTCTAAAGACCAACCACAGGGACCACCTTATTGCCGGAGAGATCAAGCATAGCAATGAGGTACTGGCGAAAATGGCCGGCATTCAGCTTAAAGATGGGATAACGCGAACAACTTTACTTGCTATCATTGCGGCTAATGAAGCTGTTACACATGCAGGGATTGAATCTGAAATTGACAGTAATACAGCTTTAATTTCAGGTACAACTGTTGGAGGTATGGTAACAAGTGAGCTTTACTATCCTGATTTCCTGGAAAATAATTCAAAAAACGATTTCATTGAGTCGCATGATTGTGGTGATAGTACAGAAAGAATAGCCACACATTTCGGGATTAAGGGTTTTACAACAACCATCAATACAGCATGCTCATCTTCTGCCAATGCCATTATGCTAGGGGCAAGGTTAATAAAAAGTGGGAAAGCAAAAAGGGTAATTGCCGGTGGGGTTGATGCATTATCAATGTTTACGCTTAACGGATTTAATACATTAATGATTATTGATCCTGAACCATGTAAACCTTTTGATGATAACCGAAAAGGCCTTAACCTTGGTGAGGGTGCTGCTTTTTTGGTATTGGAATCCGAAAAAAGTGCAGAACATAAAAATGTATTGTGTGAATTAAAAGGATATGGAAATGCAAATGATGCTTACCATCAGACTGCTTTATCGCCGGAAGGCAGGGGTGCTGTATTGTCGATGAAATCGGCCCTTAAAAAGAGTGGATTAACTACTGACCAGATTGACTATATCAATGCCCATGGCACTGCGACCCAAAACAATGATCATTCAGAAGGGGTTGCCATCGAAAAATTATTTGGTAAAGATTTACCTTATTTAAGCTCAACAAAATCCATGACAGGCCATACACTTGGAGGATCAGGTGCAATTGAAGCAGTTATTTCCATTCTTGCGATTAATAATGGGATTGTACCTGCTAATTTGAATTTCAAAAACAAAATGAAAGAGTTGAATTTTAAGCCAAATTCAAAGCTGCTAGAGGGAGTTGAAATTAAAAATGTATTATCCAATTCATTCGGGTTTGGAGGAAATAACACATCATTGATCTTTTCAAAGTGTTAGTATGGAAGCATATATACAGGGAATAGGGAATATATCGCCACAAAAAACTTTTGATAACAGCAATTTCCTTGAAGATATTGTTGAGTATAAAAGCCCGGTATTGCGATGTATTGAACCCAATTATGAGAAATATATTGATGCCAGACAGCTTCGCAGAATGAGCCGGATCATTAAAAATGGATGGTCGGCAGCCAGTATCTGTCTTGACAATGCCGGGATTAAAATCCCTGATGCGATTATTACCGGATCGGGGCTAGGGTGTGTGGAAGATACTGAAAAGTTCCTCTTCTCGATTTATGAAAATGATGAAAAACTTTTACCACCAACTCCATTTATCCAATCAACGCATAATACAATCGGTTCACAGATCGCACTGATGTTACAATGCACCAATTATAATATAACACATACCCAAAAGGGTGGCTCATTTGAATGTGCTTTGATTGATAGTTTGCTATTGTTAAATGAAAACGAATATAATAATGTGCTGGTTGGCAGTTTTGATGAGATTACTGATAAGCAATTGGTATTATACAACCGGTTGAAATATTATAAGACTGAATTGACCAACAACCTTAAATTGATCAAGCAAAAAACTCCCGGAACAATTGCAGGCGAGGGAAATACTTTCTTTTTGGTGAGTCAGGAATTAACGGAGAATTCCTATGCTAACATTGAAGATGTTTATACATTCTTCAATCCAATTGAAAGGAACGACATTTTTGAGAAAATAAATACTTTCTTTGATAAAAATAAGTTGGCCGTTCAGGATATAGACCTTCTGATTACCGGAATAAATGGAGATAATGGGTCTGATAAAATTTACTATGAAGTCATGAACAGGTTTTTCCAAAAAACTAAAGTTGCTTATTTCAAACACCTTTGCGGCGAATACCATACAGCAACTGCATTTGGTTTGTGGCTGGCTTCAAATATTTTGAAAAGAAAATCTGTTCCGGAAATAGTAAAGTTGAATCCATTTCCTGATAAGCCTGTTAAAAACATTTTGATTTACAATCATTACCGAAATATCAATCACTCCCTTATTTTGCTAAAAACATGCTGAATATAAAAAATATAACATTTGCTTATTTTGCGGCTCTTTGGGTGTTGTTTAACTTTTCCTCACTCCATTATTCATTTTACATTATAGCAACAGTTTTCTATTTTATTATACCTGTTACTGCTTCATTAAGTATTTGCTCAAATCTTTACCTGAAAGTTATATGCAAGTGGAAAACAGAAAAGGAAAATATTATCCTTAGTTTTAATCTTGTTTCAGGTAAAAAGAAGGTATATAAGGTAATTGCTATCCTGAAAAAACACAATATAAAGACCATTGTTTTTTGTAGCGGCCAGATGTTAGAAAGTAGTCCGGAACTAGTGGATAAATTGAAAAAATCCGGAAATACAATTGGTAACTTTTCTTTTTCTGTTTCGAAGAAGTTTGGATTTTTATCCCCGAAAAAGCTGATCAATGAGCTTTCAAAAACAGAAGATATGATCTATAGTTCCAATGATGAAGACGAGAAATATTTTCGTCCACCTTTTGGGATTACAAATCCAAGTGTTAAAAAAGCCACAGAAATTATGAACTATAGAGTAATTGGCTGGAATAATTGGATCAGGCTGGATAATTCGGCAAGTGGCCAAAAAATAGAAAAGATAATTTCAGGAATTAAAAGAGGAAGTATAATTCGGATAGATATTTCAGATGATTTGAATTTGACTGCATTAGATGAGTTTATATCCAAATTATTAAAAAACTTCAGTGTGATTGATATTAATGAGATGATTATTTAGTAACGGATTTATTGATAAGATTAAATTACTTATTTGCTTCCTTATTTCCGCAAACATTTTTTTATCCACAAATTCCACGAATTGGATGAAGTTTCTTATCAGAAACTTAGGAAAAATTACATTTTCAATCCAAGAGGACACAAACACCCTTACCCACTTTCAT
>JAUVJI010000120.1 GCA_030596605.1 Bacteroidales bacterium | reverse complement strand
AGTGCTAATCTGTTGAAACGGCTCCATAAAACTAAATATTCATGCACTTCGCTCATGCTGTTTTTAATTGTAGATATGGATGTTCGTAAAGGAGGGCTTGATTCCGGAAATATATGGATTATGCCTAATCAGGACACGGATGACCTTTTTAAAGAAATGATGAAGTTAGACATACAATCGGGAGATGAATTTCCAGGACTTTTTGTGAGTTGCACCACACTTAAAGATCCGACAAGTTTTGACGGCAGGCATCATTGCATAGAAGCAGTAACTTATATCAATCATGAATCTTTCAATCTGTTTAAAGATGAAGAAACTGCTCGTTCTCCGGCGTACTTACAGTTTAAAGAAAGCTTAACACAGAAAATTATCAATAGCCTTGAAAAAGTAGTGCCTGGCATTAGCGACAACATTGTGCATAAAGAATTGGGCACTCCGATAACCAATGAGCACTATATTAATTCAACGAATGGATCGGTATATGGCACCGAGAAAAGTTTCCGGCAAACGGGGCCCTTCGCGTATCAGGCAAAAAGCGAGATTAAAAATTTATATTTGTGTGGAGCTAGCATATTGTCACATGGAGTTGCAGGAGCGGCATATTCTGGTGTGCAAACAGCGTCAAAAATTCTCAAATGCAGTTCGGATGATTTGTTAAAATCAGATCCATTACAAAATGTACGCATGTATGATGCAGAAGACACTTCTAAATATCCTGAATGGATCCAACAGAAAATCAAGGAAAAAAGAGCCCGTGGGTCAAAAGATATTGAAAGAGTCTCAAGCGGAGTAAAAGCAAGTAAAAATTTTTATAATAACAATCGGGATCACTAATCAAATCTATTCCATAATCATCATCTTCCGGGTAACTATATTATCACCGGCCTGAAGCTGATAATAATAAACTCCACTTTCCATATCAGTGGCATTGTAAGTTACCTGATGATTTCCTGTATTCTGAGATTCATTAACCAGGCTTGCCACTACCCTACCCGTTAAATCAAATACCTTAATTGAAACAAAGCTTTGCTCTGCCAGATAATAACGAATATTGGTCTGCCCTTTAAATGGATTCGGGTAGTTTTGAGAGAGTGTTACAGAAGGTTTATATTTCAATTCATTTGTACCGGTAAATTGAGGAGTAATGTGTCCGTAGTATACATCCTGTTCACCATTGAAAGTTGCAGCCCAGGCAAGGTGTGCTCCTGACTCATCAGAAAACATATCGAAATAATCACCCATTTTGTCTTGTTGCGGCCATCCAAGGTGAGGATCGAAGAATTCAGACAAAGGAACATTTTCGCACCATGTATCTCCTGCATCCATTGAATAAGCATAATAAAGGGTTGAGTTAACTGTTCCAGGGTAATCCCTTGTATCAAGCCAAACAGCATCAATACGTCCATCGGGTGCCACCGACATGGTACCAAACCATTGCCATGCATTATTACCGGGATCGTCATTTACCCTAACGGGTGAACTCCAACTCAAACCTCCATTAATACTCCTTGCAAACATCACATCAAGCGGGTCAGAAGTTGAGTAACGTTCTACTGAACAAAGAATATAAACATTACCATGGGTTGGCCCGCCACTCGAATCAACTGTAATAATTGTTTGACCAAGTAGTCCTGTTGGATTTGGGCAACTATAGCCTCCAAAACCAACAATTTCACCATCAAGATCAACATTAGTTGCGAAATCCCATGAAACTATTTGTCCCGGGTCTTGTGCAGTGGATGATTTAGCTACTGTAAAATCTCCTCCCCAGGTCGCTCCGCATGTATAAAGATCGCCTTCAGCGCTAACCACATTGGTTCCCCAGTAGGGCCAATCCGGAATTAAAACACAGTCTTCATAACTATATCCACCATCTGTTGATCTTGTAAAAAAACCGGGTTCACATATACTGAAAGAAACATTCCAGAATGCATATATGTTACCTGAACCAATGCCAGGTGATTTGTCAATTGTCATCCATTGTTTGTCACCTCCCTGTGCAAATGTACTATCATCCCAAGTGATTCCACCATCGTACGATTTGTAAACATCGCAGTAGTAATCCTCTCCTGAAACAGTAAGGCTGTTATAATAAAAATTACCCTCAACATCACAATCCAATACCGGATCAGAACGAAAAACACCAGGGTTAATCGGTCCTGGAAACGTCCATGTTGCCCCACCATCAGTGGTATATCCAATACCTGCCTGCCGGAAGTTGTTGGTGATGGTATTAAATTGTCTCCAGCCAATGGCCATTTTATTGGGATCGGTCGGATCGTATGTTATGGAAGGTTCATTGCCAGCATCACCAACGATATTTTGGCCAAGTTCATTTACATTCACCTGGACAGCCGTGAACCATTCAGAAGTAAAGCTATATGCGGGTGATGTTTCAAAATTTTCGCGGGGTTCGTAAGTATATTCCCCTTCAGCCACTTCGTGCCGGGGAATTACAGGCTTATCAGATCCTGTTTGGGCAAATACCATTGAATTAATCAGGAAAAATCCCATTAAAAATAGGGATACGAAATCTTTAATTGTAAATAGTTTGTTCATTTTCATTTTTATTAAATTATTAACAGATGGTAAAAATATGAATATCCCTATAAAAAACTATTATTACAGTCAAATATTTCAAATGACTTATTGAATTTGATTTATGGCTTGACTAAAAAAGTTTTTTATAAATCTCGACAGTTATGTAATTATTTAGAGATACTCCATATGTAAGCGATATGATGGATTTATCTTTCTCAAAATTAATATATGTTGTAACAGATAATTCAGTGTTATAAAAATCTTCGGTTTTCTCCCACTCTTCCCCTATGCAATTTTTAATATCATCAATCAGTTTATCAAATTCCTCCTGTGAAATTGATCCTGATTTTTCATAGCGCAATTTCCAGATATTATCATTTATTTTTGTGACTGTTCCGTTAGGAAAGTGGTTCAAATAAAATACCGGGGCGTATTTTGTGATGTTATTATTGTTACTTTGTTCAGCCGTTTCCGGGAAATATAAACCATTACAATCATTCATGATGCCTTCGGTTAATGCATTCAGTTTCAAACAAAACATATCATAGTTAAAACCTGAATTATTGAAAGGATCGATATAGTATTCTGAAACTACTTCGCCGTTTTCCCAGGTTCCTTTTGCAATAATTCCCCCTGATGTATCATAAAATATTCCATACCCATTATAAATACCTCCCTCCCATTCTCCAATATATTTTTTTCCTGTAACGAATATATAAGCGCCTTTTCCTTTGATTTCATGATCTGTAAATTCCCCTTCGTAAACATCACCATGTTTATAAAGGTAAATCCCAATACCATGTCTTTTTTCATCTTTGAAAATACCGGTGTATTTATCACCATTTGAGTAGGTTTTTGATCCGAATCCATTATAGCAGTCACCTGACTCGCAAGTTGAATTTTGACTAAATCCAAGAATAACCCAAGCTGTTAGTAAAATAATGCAGTATATCCTTTTTATCATGATGATGATAATTTAAATATTTATACATATTTTACATCAAAACAGATACGTTAAGGCACAATTTTTATTATTGCTGGAATAAGTAATTAACCAATTAGTTTTTTACCGGTTTTGTATGCATCACCTGCTTTATCTCCTAATTTTCTGTATTCCCGAACTCCTGAAAAATATATTAAGGGGTTGATTGCTTCGATGCTAATTGATCCTTTGTTATTTGCGTCTTCAATTTTTTCCGTATCAACATGGGTTTCGAGAATTTCACCAATGAAATGGTTGGTTCGCCCTACAATATTGGCTTCAACAAGTTTGCATTCAAAGTTGATTGGACATTCCTTAATAATGGGAGATTGAATATAAGATGAAGGAATTTTAGTCAATCCGGATATTTCAAATTTATCTGTATTTCTTCCCGAAGTTATTCCACAAAAGTCAGTCTCATCCATTATTTCAACTGTTGCAATATTTACAGTAAAGTCTTTATTCTCTTTTATTTTTTCTCCGGTGAAACTTTTTTGTCCAACAGAAATTCCCAATGTGAGCGGGCTGCCGCTTAACATACTTATCCACGCAATGGTAACAATATTAGCTTTTTCCATATTACCTGTTACTACCAGAACTGTCGGGAATGGTAATATTAATCGTTGTGGGCCGAGTTTTGTTTTCATATGATTATTATGATATAATTATCTGTGAAAATCATAAAAATCTGCGTTCTATTTGCCCTGCATTATTCCACGATCATTTTTTGGGTACCTAACAACTCATTACGGCTGTTAATGAATTTACAGATGTAAACGCCTTGCATCAGGTCACTACCGGGTATTTCAAGTCTTCCAGAGTTTATGCCAGATATTCGTTTCACTTCTTTACCAAATACATTATAAATCAATAATGAGCAATCAGTAATTTTTGTCCTAGATGTTACCTGTAATATTGCTTTTTCATGAAATGGATTTGGGTAAATAACAAAAGAGAAATGTTCTTCTTTCTTCTTCTCTGCTAAATTTACAATATATCCGTTTATTTCGCCCGGCGTTCCATTATTTTCAGATGCAATCCAGCTTTCAGGCAGAGCATTGTCGTACTGCCAGTATTTTAGCTCTAATGTTGGCCCGTTGCCATTTGGTTCTGTTGGCCAGGGATCTTCAACTCCAAAATGGACAGTATCAATCAGTGCTCCTTCTGCATTAAAAACTCTTATCAACTCACCGTTGCTGCTCAGGCCAAAATTCATCTCTCCTATAAAGTTTTCAACTTCGGGGAAAACAGTGTTAAATTCTACAGAATCCCTGACAAGGACAAGATAACCAAAAGGCTCAATGTTTGTTCCATCCGGAAAAACAAATGTGTGCAAATCGTCTGAATCCTTAAAAGACCAGCCTCCAATATCAAGGAAATATTCATGCGGATTGTAAAACTCAACCCAGTCGCGAGGATTTACATTCGCAGATGAATTATAATTGATTTCATTTATTACAAGTGAATCGCTAAAGTATTTAGGTTTGAACTGGGCAATGATATTATCACCTGTAGTAAGGCTAACAATTACATCATCAATAGTATCATTTGGCAGTACCGTGTTGTTATTTAAAATCCATTTATCAAATTCATAACTGATATTGGTTTCGATGGCTTTAAGTTTCGTCTCAACGCCTCCAAAATAATAGCCACCCCAGGGCAGATCATCATGCTCAAGGGAGTTGATCTCCAATTTTCCCGTACCGGGTGGAACTACATTAAAAATCACCTCATAAGGTCCGGTCAGATCATAACAATCAATCAGACCTGTTGGAAGATAATTGTAACGGTTATTAATAAAGTTCCTGATTTTCTGCACATTATTTTGCCACTGGTTCACTGATCCGCCCCACCGTGCTACATGCTCAGGCATTTCAGGAAGCATGAGTGATTCGATTGTATCGAGGTAATTGGTCCAATTATTAGCTATAAATGCAGAATTATAAAGATCAATGTATCTTGATACATAATACTGGTTGAATTCATCATTATCAATTAGTGCATTCAGAATTTCAATATGGTCTTCCGGATCAGAAGTAAGGCCTTCGGGATAGCATGGTGATACATATGGAGAAGTCCCCGGAACCCCTGTATAATTAATGTAATGGTTAAATGTGGCATCCTCATCCCATAAAACATAACCCCACAGCTGGTGCCCTCCATTGGGATTGGTCCCTTTCCACCATCCTACATTCCAGTTGATCCAGTCGGAACAGACCACGAATGAATTTATATGGACATAATCCACAAGGCTTTTATAATCATATCTTGTTTTAACGTACTCAAAGTTATCCTGGTTAGCCATATTGTTATATAGGATAAAATCATGAATTTCATCCCAATCATCCCATGCTGCCTGTCCGCCATATTCTGCCCAGCTACCACCCCACAGCATCAGGTAATAAATGTCATATTTCCCTTGATCATAATAGTAGTTTGTAAAGTCATGGTCATTCACTTTTTCACGATATCCATAAACACCCCAATAAATACCATTGACATATAATAGTCCTTTTATTCCTTTTCGAACATCAAGGTGAAGATCATTTTTCTCAGCCATATTTTGTACAAGGAAATCCCTTAAAAGCGCACTTGTATCAATACCGGGATAATTATCATCTCCGGCAGCCCTGAGTATGATCCTTTGAAATTCGTCCCGGTCGGTAAGAGGAATCATATTTTCTCTAATGGCATAATTATAACCACATTCGTCACGCGAAATATAGTCGATACTTCTTTGGTCATGTACCCATGAATCCTGCCCATGCTCATTAAATTCACCGTAACCAATGTTTGTTCTCACTCCTTCTATATTGAAGTATTCAAAAGTTCCGAATGGCCTGAGCGATTGATTACCATTCAATAAATTATCCAATTGTGCAGCAGAACACGACATAATAGCAACTGTATGGCCATCATTAATAAAGTATGTATTAAACTCGATAAGGCTATATGCGACATCCGGATCGGCACAAATGGTAACTGCTTTTACTATGGTTGTTTGTGTAACGGGAATGGGTTCGGTATAAATTGGTGATGTAGAAATGGGTTTGCTTCCATCAGTAGTATAATGGATCTCAGAATTGGGCTGCGTTGTTGTGATGGTGATTGAGAGTGGCTCATTATAAAATCCTGCAGTATCACTCATCTGAGGTTTATCAGCATATTTAGAGTATGGAGTGGCGCTGGTATTGGTGCTTCCAGGAGTTGGATAAAAATAAATACTCCAATCCATACCTCCATCTATCGTTCGCCCTCTTGAATGTTCCTTTCGGGTAATTATAAGTTGAACCTGATCAACAATTATACCCTGGGGATTGGTTAAAACGATGGATTCGGGTATGTCTTTTGTTTGTGTTAATCTAAAATTTGTATGGTAGTTATTCCCGGAAACCAGGTCTCTGCCTGTTGCCCAGATTTTTAAAAAACCATTTGCTGAAATAAAAACTCCTTCAGGAAATTGCCATTTCAATGAATCTTCAGGATGGTCACTCAGGTAATATGCACCTAAATCCACTGAATTACTACTGGTGTTGTATAATTCAAACCAGTCTTCATATTGCCCATAATTATCAGTAAAGCTGCTTAAGTTGGAGGCAGAGTATTCGTTGATTACTACCTGTCCTGATATTGTTTGATGCAATACTACCAGTATTAATGCAAGAAGAAATGAATATGATGTAAATAATGATCTCATAATTTTATTAGTATTAAATTTTCTAATATTTATTTATCCCTAACAATTTATCAGACAATATTTTGCTAACAATCGTTGTATTAACTCGCTAATTTAAACAAATTTAATTCAATTTATTGGTATTAATAAGGATTATATTAATTCTTAATGGTTAACTTTTAGAAATAAATTTGCTAACAATTATTCGTTTGAATTATTATTTGAATTAGTATTGCATATTCAAATTTGATCATGGAGAAGAAAATCAGAAAAGTTATAAAGTTTGAGGATTTACCTGAAGACGCACTTGAAGAACTGTCGGAAGAATATCCTGATGGATGGAAAGACCATGTAAAAAAAATAGTTAAACCAAATGGTGATACCTTCCATGCCATTAACCTTGAATTGGAGAATGTATCTTATCTCGTAAAGGTTGAAGTGAAGGTTGATGCTAAAAGTGAAAAATTAGATGAAACTATATTAGATGAAGAAGCAGAAAAAGAGGCCATCAAGGATGCTAAAGAAGATATTGAACAGGATGAGGGCGACAATGATTAAATAAAAATTGTATTTATTAAAACACAAAAAAGCTCAACAATATGTTGAGCTTTAAATCTTCTGAATTAAATAATGATGTATACTAAGCTAATTTTACGTCAACTGCGTTTAAACCTTTTTTTCCTTCTTTGAGCTCAAATGTTACTTCATCTTCATCTCTGATTTCATCAATTAATCCTGAAACATGTACAAAATAATCTTTGCCATCTTCGTCATCAATAATAAATCCAAATCCTTTGGATGCATTAAAGAATTTTACTTTACCTGTTTTCATTGTTGTGTTATAATTTAAAAAAATGTGAATAAATAAGGGTGCAAAAATAATATAATATTTTTAACAAATTACCAAGTGTGTAATATTTATTTGGATTCAGCTAAAGACGTGGTTCGAATGCCTGAAGTGAATCATCATGGAGTTTTTTAACATCAAAAATTTCAATTTTCCAATCGTGCTCCAGGGTATATACGCCGCCAATAAACGGATTCAACATGTATCCCCATGATGGATTTTCGCCCGCATAACATTCCCAATATTTATCTTCAAAATAAAATTTAAATTTCTCATCCTCATACTTTATCAGGCAATGATAGACTTTATCCGTATCAATTGTATCGATAGTTGCCTGTTGCCCAACCCCATCATTGGGATGGACTCCGTTTACGTAGCAATAACCACCTATAAGAAGCAATGTGTCATCAACACATTTATAGACCAATCGTACTGAACCATGGTCGTGATGCAAACCCATTGAAAAACCCCTTAATTTACTCCATCCATTTCTTTCGGGTTCAGGGTAGTACCAACTTTCATTGGCTTTGAACTGAAATTCCGTTTGCTCAAGGTTGTAAATAAAATGAACCGAAGGATAGTAGGAATGATTGCCTTTTTTTATTTCGATTTCGCGCCATTTGTTTGAATAATCAATAAAGGTAGCACGGCTGACCAGAAATATCTCTGATAGTGGAAGCAGAATAATAACCACTGTTAATATCCGAATTGTAACCTTCATTTAAATTATTAAACGATGGAATTTTGGAAAGGTTATAGTTGTTGAGGAAATAATTTTCAAACATAAATAACTGGAATATACAGGCCTTAGGGAGAGGGCAAAGAAGCCGGTTTTGAAACAGGGTAAAAGTTAAGGAACAACCAATTACAGAAAATCATCTCAATTGCGCTAATATATTTCTGGCCATAGCATTTTCAGGATCAATATCAAACACCCTGTCAAGCATTTCTTTTGCCTTAACATTATTCATTTCCAGCATATATAATCCGGCCAGATTCACCAGCCCCTGGATGTGGTCGGGATCAAGATTTATGGCTGTTTCAAAACATTCTTTTGCACCATCGATATCTTTTAAATTCATCCAGACAAAGCCCAGGTTTACATATGCTGATGTATAATCAGGATCTTCTGAAATAATAAACTCGAAGGTTTGTTTTGCCTCGTTGAATTTCCCCGTTTTTACCAATAAGCTTCCATATTTGTTTTGGAACTCAAGGTTATATTTTGCAAGTTCAATTGCATTTTCATAAAAATAATTGGCTATTAAATTATTGTCCATGCTTTCGTATGACTGCCCAATCCTGTAGCTGGTCCATGCATCATAGTTGCTGTAATCCTTTATTGTTAATTGACTTTCCAATGTTTCTTTTACCCCCTTTTGTTCAACCAATGAAATAATATTCCGGTAATCTTTTTTCAGAAAGTATAAATTAATAACAGCATTAAAATAATAATTGCTATCGGGGATGCTCAACAGGTTCAAATAGCTTGCAGCAGAATCAAGATAATTGGCATCAGGATGGTATGATTCATATTCCAACAAATATCCACGTGCAATTGTTAAACTATCAGTATCGGGATTATTAATAGAGACCATGCCTTTAAAAACCTTATCTTCATTGAGTTGTTCTTCAGTTGGTGGTTTGGATATTTTATGATCATGAATTTTAACATGTGGAATATCACGACTACCTGATTCCCTCATATGACATAACACACAGTCATTGTTTTTAAGGATCATGTCATTTTTCGGAACTGAGCAATAATCCCTCCCTGCATCATGGCAATCCAAACAAAACTTATTATATATTTCCCTATTGGTTTCCAACCTTGAGATATGCGGATTATGGCAATTGCTGCAACTGAACTGCCCACCCGATTCAATATAACAGGTACTTTGCACCAAACGCTCAAGATGGGATGCCATGATAAAATCTTCTTTCCCTCCTACAAAAAGTGGCATGAATATATCCATCACTTCTGTAAGAAGCATACCGGGTTTAAAATCAAAAAAACTTTTTCCGGGTTTTAAAATCATCGTTCCCTGTAAATGACATCTTGCACAAATATCTATTTGTAATTTAGGATTGAGCTTGGCTGGATTTACTATGCTGTAATCAATATATATTGCGGTATCAATTATAAAACCAGATTTTTTAAAATTCACATGAACCTCTCCTGGTCCATGGCAACGTTCACAGTCAATGCCATCAGGAATATAGCTGTATTTATTCTCTGAACCCAACACAAAATCAGGAAACCCATTGTGGCATGACATACATTCCAGACCAATTTTTCTAGAGAACCTTGAATTATGGCCATCTTTAAATCCGGGTGGAAAATCAAAAAGGCTATCCTGCGTATAAAAAGTAAAAGGGGCCTGGTAAGCATATTGACCGGATAAAAAAATATGCGAATTGGTGTGTTGCCCCGACCCTATTATGTAATTAACCTTCTCGCCTCGCGAATGTAATTTATCACCACCATTTAATCTGTATTCTTCAATTCTAAGTGTATCAAAATCCCAGGAGGGTTTATAATGTAAATTTCTATAAGGGTCAAATAAAATAGAATCAGGACCAATTACTGCAGCACTTTTGTCTTTATTGGCTGTATCGAACGACATTCCCATTCCTGTTCTTAAATAGGTCTTGTAAATATCGAAATGACATTCCTTGCAAATATGCATACCTACATACTTAACGCTATCGTGCAGATTAAGATAACCTTTTTGATCACTATAGATCAATTCAGCATCTGGTGTTTTCCAGATAAAAAGGGTTAATACAAGGATCACAAAAAGAAATAATCCTGATTTATATGTGATATTGTGTTGTTTCACGTGTTCAAAAATACAAGTTTTTAAACAATTGTTTACGATTTGGAATGCTCGCGTGGACAACAAATATCCTCAATATCGTCAAAATGGAACACAGATGACACGGATTTGGCAGATAAACGCTGATAAAAAAAAGTTATAATATCTGTGAAAATCCGTAAGATCAGTGTTATCTGCGTTCTATATATTTAAATGTAAATTTATCCTATGCCTCATTGGTATGAAAAATATATTTATATTTGAGGAGTAATTTATTATCTATCTTAAAATTTATCGTCATGAACAGAGTAATTGTTTTTCTTTTTATTTTTTCGATCAGTTTGTCGGTTTTGGGTCAAACTAACCAAAGCCAAATGGATGAGAATGGTTTTACAAACCGATCCATTAAAAGTCATAAAATATTCGAACAGCTAAATCAAACAAAAGATGCCAATGAATGGACATCCATAGGCCCGTATGGTGGGGATGTGTTCGATATAGCTGTAAACCCACTGAATCCGGATATTGTTTTTGCTGCCGCCGGAATTCCATATAAAAGTATTGATGGTGGACAAACATGGGAATTTATTGAGGATTTGTCAAACCTCTCCCCTTCCGGCATTGGAACTTTTGAAGCTGCCGGTAATGGTGTGATATATGCCGCAGGACCTTATTCTTATTATAAAATATACCGTTCTACCGATGGTGGGGAAACATGGGAGCAAAAGTCAATTCCTGTCAATGGAGCCGGACTTGACATTGCCATTGATCCTGTTGATCCGAATATTATTTATATGGGATTATCATCATCCGGAGGATCGGCAAATAATGTTATTGTAAAATCGGAGGATGGTGGCGATACCTGGACTTACTTTAATTTGACCAGCGTTTTACCAATCGGATGGTCGGTTGTAAATCTAATGGTAGACCCTGATGACAGCGAGGTGATATTTGCCATAGGAAATGAAGGATTTAGTAATGCCGCTGTTGTGGCAACATTTGATGGTGGTGCCACATGGGAAAACCGTACAGGTAATCTTCCGGTTGGAAAACCCTATAACAGTCTTACAATCTCCGAACAGGATGTTTACATCGCCGGAGGTCAATTATTTGGCGGACAGGTAATGGGAATTTATAAAACAGAGAATTACGGTCAAAGCTGGGAGAATATTTCAGGAACTTTTCCAAACAAGGTTTCCAATGCTATTTTAATTGATCCGGGCAATACGGATAAAATGTATGTAGCATCAGAGGGTGATGGTGTTTATTTCACTTTGAATGGCGGACTAACATGGAATTATAATACTACAGGCGCCGGTGATAACGGGGCAGCTCGTTGCCTTATTTTCGAACCCGGAAATACAGATGTTATCTATGCGGGTTTTTTAAGCCTGGCTATCTGTAAGAGTGAGGATGCTGCTGTATCATGGGAATTTGCCAATAAGGGAATTGCAACATTACAAACAGATGATGTCGAGGTTAATCCAAATGACCCAATGAATATTTTTATTGGATTTGAGGCTGAAAACTCCGGTGGCTGCTATTTAAGTAATGATGGAGGTGATACATGGCAATTGGTTGAAGAATTGCCGGGTACACGATTTTCTCAGGTTACTTTTGGTGCAGATGAATCATTGTATGCATGGTCCAATGGCCCTTCATCAATTGCCCAGGAGGGTTTATATAAATCAACAGATGGTGGAATTACATGGGAAAATATGGGACCCAATATCGGTAATGTTTTTGAAACCCAAATTTATGCATTGGTAGCTTCTGAAACCAATGATACCCTGTTGTTTATTGGCGGAAATAACTTTGGTAACAATGGATGGGAATCGATGATATATAGAACAACAGATGGTGGGGCAAATTGGGAGAATGTATATATGGGACCAGAAAACGATAGTTTTAAATTTTTGTTTATTGATCCCAATTCGGATGATGAGATAATTTATGCGGGTTATGGAAACCAATCCGATCATGCTGGATTTATGAGGAGTACAGATGGTGGTGATACATGGTCAGACTTGAATTCAGGAATTCCTTCTACCAATAAATGGGGTGGCGCCATAGTTTGTGAGCCCGATAATTCTGATATTTTATATGGTGGTGTTGGTGGTTTTGGAAATCTGAACGGCACTGTTTATAAATCGCTTAATGGTGGAAGCAGTTGGGAACAAACTTCCATTAGCCTGGCAACTTATTCAAAGATATCCGACATAATGATAAGTCCTGCAGATAATGAAATAGTTTATGTTGGGACCACACAAAATGGCGTATATTTTTCTTCAGATGGAGGTGATACCTGGGAACCGGCAAATGACGGACTACCGGCAAGCAATGTAACCGGTTTTTCAAATCCTTTTCAGGTTGATGAAAAGTGGTATTTCTGCGCATCTACTTTTTCAAACAGTGCTTTTAAAACGGAAGTTTATGATCCGAACGCAACCGGTGTTGATTTAACTAATGATTTAGAGTTTGAGATAACTGTTTTCCCAAATCCTTCTGATGGGCCGGTATATATTCAATTACCTGAAAACTACCCTCAACCTGAATTATTGGAAGTTTTCAATAGCCAGGGACAATCAATTTACAAATTACAAAAGCCAAACATAGAAAGCCAAATAATAAAAATTGAAATTGATTTAAAGACAGGGATTTATATCTGGAAAATTCGATTTGAAAAGGTTGAGGAAAGTGGAAGATTTGTAGTAAAATAAGAAATTAATCAACTCTATTTTTAAAGTTAGGATTGACAGATAAAACCAATAAAAAACTACTGTTATCCCCTAATATTTTCAGGATAACAGTAACTTTGTAAGTGTTTTAACGAGTTGGCAACCATATTGAGAAACCTCATACCAAGAATAACATGACAGAGAAAATTTTTAATTTATTTGTGTATTCGAATCTTGAAATTATTAATCAAGTCGGAGCGGTAAGTCATGAAATTAAAGGAACAGATGAAGAAAAACTTTCATACTTACAAGAACAAGTTGAGTTAGATTTTAATATTGCAGAAAAATTTGGTTTACCTAATGAAATAGTCACAACATATAAGGGATTAGAGAGAAATAGCATTGATTATATGACGTATCGAGATTTGTGTCATAATGGACAAGCCTTAATAATTTTTGAGAATGTCTTTATTAAACATAATGCAAAAGAAAGTCCTTTAGTAGTTGTTACTCCTGTAAAGAACGGAAAAATCAGAATAGATGGAAAAGAGCATCTAAAGTCAAAAACTAATGAGTTTTCAGGGAAATTGAAAATTGAGAAACAGGATGATTGGTTGATTGGCTACATGGATAATGATGGGTTGCATTTAGACAAATTAATAAATGATGATTTTATTGAAGCAATCAGATTATTATATAATCATAATCAATATGTTT
>JAUVJI010000172.1 GCA_030596605.1 Bacteroidales bacterium | reverse complement strand
GTTCCAAAATTCATTTCACGTTCAAGGCTATACGTTCCTAAATCTATAACAGCAAATTTCCCTTCCGTTGCCTGCCAGTCGCCTGATACTGCCACATAAGCCGTATCTTGTGCAACAATAATCCCTGAAGCATCAGAAGAAATACCTTCAATAGCAGCAACAAGAGTTAAATTTTCTGCATTATAAATATTCAGATAAATACCATCAGCCGGAGCGCCGTTAATATCACTACGGCGACTGACAAACAAAAATCCTTCATGGTAAAATAAGCGGTGGAGGTTACTCTCAAAAACAGATACTACCTTTTGATAAGAATCAATATCGAATTTACAAATTGAATCTTCAGCAGTAACATAAGCATAATTGTTGTGGATAATTAAATCCTGGATAGATTCCCGCAGGATATCACCAAAGGCCGTTGTTGTCTGGTCATCAGGATTGTATGACGCCACAGTTACATGGTCGTCAGGGTTCCCATAAATACCACCATTACCGATGATAACCTGTTTAACATAAGTTTGTGCTATCAGACTAACTGAAAACACCAGCGAAAACATTGTCGCTAAAATGTAATTTTTTTTCATTTGATAAAAGTTTTAAGGTTAATAACATTAATTTAGTTACCTCAAAACTTCCCGGTAAAATTTTTGTGAATAAATGAATGATATTTACTCGCAGCTTTTTTATCCCGAAAGCTTTGAAAAAATTCATACATATATGGCAGGTCTTCTGACTTACGCCCTTTTTGAAAGTCTTCCCATCCCTTCCGATAGCTATCGGAATCGGGACAGTGACTAAAAGAATTTCAAAAAGTTATTGACGATTACAGCAGCGGGTACTGTTGCCGATTCTCCCATAAATTTGAGACCACGGCATTCCCTTTTCAGACTGATCTTATCGTTAAAGAACAAGTGCACCATTAATGCGAATGCAAAGGTAGGTGATTTTATATACGGAGGTTAAAAATCAACAATAAAACTTTCTCACTTTTTGTTAACATAAAATTGATTCAATATTTCATGATTTTTTTTGATAATATGGATTGTCCATTTACCGATAAAGAAACCAGGTACACTCCCTGTTTAATAACATTTTTATTGATATCATTCCCATTCCAAGTAAATGTATTTATTCCATTTTTCATCCTGCCGGAAAAAAGCTGAGTAACAAATGTACCGTTTAAATGATATATATCAATATTGACCATCAACTCTATCGGTAAATTAACCTGAATGGTTATTTTATCACTAAAAGGATTGGGAAAATTCGTTAATTGGTTCATGTCTTTATCGATAAAATCATATTCATTTACAGAAGTGGGGAAACCATTTTCATTGTAAATTGATATACCATTATCCCTTGTACCGATCCATTTTGTATTGTTGGCATCAATGGTAATGGAATAAACATCCTTTCCAGACAAACCTGAATTATATACAGTATAAACGTGATAATTGTTCGGCGTTTTATATGCAAATAATCCTCCGGCAGCACCAAACCATTTGGTATTATCTTCATCAACTTCAATAGCAATGTTAAAAAATGAAGGTAAGGCCGGATGACTGCTCCAGTTGCTCCCGTCAAAGCTAATTACTCCGTACTGAAAAGTTCCGAACCATTTAACGTTATCGTGGTCAACGGCCATTGAAATCACATCGTTATAAATTGGAGTACCTGTCATAAATGTGTGTATGTCCCAATTGTTCCCATCGTAACTGACAATTTTCCCATCCGATGACAACCAGACAACTTCATCATCATCTACCACCACAGTCTTGATCTCATTGGAAGGCAATCCGGAATTTCCCGTATAATAATGCTTAATCCAGATATTGCCGGAATACTTTGCCAATCCAAAATTAGTCCCGATCCATAAATAACCATTTTGATCGTGCACACAACAATTAACCGTATCATTGGGCAAGCTTGAGTTTGCAGTATTGAAAACCAACCATTCCTCATTCTCAATCACAACCAGTCCACCACCTTCAGTACATACGTAAACTCTGTTATCTGTATGCGTCTCAACTGCATTTATATCATTCACAGGAAGCAATGAGTTTCCTGAATGATAAATCTCCCAATTGTTTCCGTCAAATTTGGTAAGTCCTGATAATGAAACACTCCAGATGTTTCCAATATTATCCGAAGCGAGGGAATAAATTCGTTCATCCGGTATTCCGCAGCCCAGTTCAACAACTTCCCATTCTATATCATTAAAGCTTGCAATTCCATTATAGGTTCCAAACCATTTAATATTATCACTGATACTGATCTGTTTAATACAATCATGCGGCAAGCCGGAATTTCCCTGATCATAAACTGTCCATACATTGTTGGTATCCCGACTCACTAAGCAATGATAGCTGATCCCGCCAGAATTAAAAGTGTTACTGCTGATCCATAGGGTTTTATTTTCATCCCTGTTAATACTTCTAATAACCGGATATGGAAATCCCGACCATGTAGTATACACTGTCCAGTTTGATCCGTCAAATTCAGCCATTCCCTGGGAGGTACCTATCCATTTTGTATTGTCCGAATCAATGTATACTGCATAGATGTGGTCATCGGGAATGTCTGAGTTTTCTTCATTGTATACAGTCCAGGTTTGGCCGTCGAACTTGACCAGGCCTTCGTAATAACTTCCGATCCATACTGTATCATAGTTGTCAATATCCAGTGAAAGATAACTGGTTCCGGGAATTCCTGAGTTCTGTGAATTGTAGATTGTCCAATCCGATCCGTCGTAACAAACAACGCTGCCGATAGTGGATAAATCCAAACAATAGACGATCATCCAGATTTTATTTTCAGAATCGACCTTCATGTCCATAAATCCCATGGCAGGCAGGCCGGAATTGGCAGTATCATAAATAGTCCATGAGTCATTATCGAACTTCATCAACCCATCCCTCCAGGTCCCTATCCATTTATTATTGTTTTCATCAATTGCCATTGCACGAACAATATTTGAAGTCATGGGCGAATTAGCAGTGTTGTAACTAACGACATCTCCTGTTGAAATGGTTAACCTGAACAAACCGTTATATGTTCCAATCCAGAGGATGTCATCATTTTCAAAAGCCTGGCAAAGCACATAATCTCCAGCACTGTATTGATGCCAGTTAGGATACTGGGCATTTGACACTGTAAGAATTGTGTAAAGCAAAAAGCATGATAAAGTTCTTTTCATAACTGTTGATTTTAAAATTCTCAATTGGTTATAAAGTTAGTCATTTTCTGCTGAAAACAAAACTATGATAAGCCATAAAATAAGTTAAATTGAAAATAATCCGTATGTATCATGACTTTAGATTTAGCTCAATGTTGGCTTTTTCCACACCATTTACAATTATAGAAATCTTATGAATCCCGTGATAATGCTTTCTCGTGGATAAATCTGCAAATGAATGTTTTCTTTTCAAAATATGTTTTCCTGGTTTATATTCCTTTTCAATGATCTGAAATATTTTTCTTGAATGTTTCCCGTTGGCCTTCACAAAATCAACCGCATACTCCAGTCTAACTTTACATTCCTTGTCTTCATGATTGATCAATTCAAATGAAAAATTCAAGCTCTCCCCTATTTTTAAAGTTGTTTTATCCATCTTCAAATTTCGAATTTCCAAATGTTCAGGATCGCCAAATCCAAACAAACGCATAGCCCTTGTATTTCCCTGTTTGAGCAAAGTACGGCAGGCATGTTTTACGATCCAATCAGTTTTTTCAGATTTTCCGTACCATCTTTCGCAAACTTCCAACACTATTTCAGGATGATCCTTCGAAATATCATTCAGGTTATTGGCCACACTTTTGCGAACAAATTCCGATTCATCATTTTTTAATTTTTCTAAAACTTTTAAAATAAGTGCCGGGTCTTTTTTGAATTTAGGCAAAGCCATAGCCCAGGGTAACCTCGGTCTGCAACCTTCACTGGCAAACCGGCGTACATTTTCATTCTCGTGTCCTGCCCAGTTTTTCATGTAATGCATTACCAGCTCAGGATTTTTATCAAGAAATGGCCTGATAGCAAATTCAGATGAGGAATACCTTGTAAATTGTCCGAGAGCATTTAATGATTCTTCCCAATGATCCATTCCGTAAACTTCAACGAAATCGGGTAAGGACATGGCCTCAAACCCCTTTATTTCGGGAGCAGATTTTACAAGGATGACCAATGCTTCTGTATAGTCACTTGGAAGAGTCAAGTGCAAACATTTGGTTACATGCCGCATCTTCTCTTTCAATTCTAGATTCTTCCATGTTTTGTCATAGACCAGCTCATAGAATTTCTTTTTATCAAATTCAGGGTAAAAATTTAAAATTGAAATAGCAAAGCTGCTAATTGAATCTTCTGTAAAAAACAGGTTCTTTAATTTTTCGGGCATAATAATAAACCTTTTTCTTGATGGACAGTTATCTTTTCAAACCCTTCAAAAATAGTATTATTTTATGGTTTATTAATTTAACCGCAATGGACGCTAAGTTTTCCGCAATGTTTCGCAAAGCTACTTTCTCTGCGTTACTCTGCGGTAAAGAAATTATCTTGCAATGATTATTTTTCGTACCTGAATTTGATTTTCGGTTTTCAATTCGCAATAATAAATTCCCGGGCAAAGATCGGAACAATCAACCTCAATATCCTGCTTACTTTTTGAAATCCGTTCATTTAAGATTGTTTTTACTTTTTTTCCAAATGCATCATAGACCGACAATTCAACTATTGAATTTTGGTCAGTTTCAAAATGGAAAGTAGTAATATTGTCAAAAGGATTTGGATAATTATAAAATGAGTCATTTTTCAAAAATCCCAATTCCTCAAAACCATTTTCATCGGGACCCAACTTCAAAACAAACATGTCATCCTGTAATTGCCAGTAATAATCCAGAATGCCTGTGGCTATCAGTCCTCCATCAGATGTCAAATATGACCCGTACATCCTTTCCGCATCTTCTGCGACGCCAAAGTTTCCCTGATACAGTACCTCCCCCTCACCATTAATCTGCAATACATAAACATCATTGTTTTCATTGAATGAATCAGAATAACCGGTGATTACATAGTCATCATCCTCAGTTCGAAAGATACCATAAGCATAGTCAGCGCTGTTACCACCAAATATCTTCGACCAGATAACCTCACCGTTAAAATCTGTCCTCACAACAAACACATCAATGATGACTGCATTAAAAGATCGTGTTTGTCCGGCAAACATATAGCCGTCCTCTGTTTCCACAGCTGCGTAAAATATATCTTCGTCATTGCCCCCGTATTTTTTAGTCCAGAGGCTGTCCCCGTTGCTGTCGGTTTTCATCACCCATGCCTGGCCACTTTCAGGATATACTGTAGAATAGGTTCCGCCTGCTACAATATAATCTCCGGTAGATGTTTGAATTATATCGTGGCCATAATCTTGTTTATCATAACCATAGGTTTTTGTCCAGATGGTATCCAGACTCAAGTCCAGCTTTAACAGGTAAACCTGGTCACCCATCATATACACCGAAGAGCTTGAAGTAATGGTATAACCCTGGTCGATATTGGGAATGATCTTAAACGCCTGGTCGGTGGTTAATCCTCCATAATGGACCGAATGTAAAGAGTCCCCTTCATCATTCACCCATAACACCCAGATATCGGAAATACCCTGTGCATCAGTTTTAGTATAACCGGTTAATACATACCCGTCATAAAGTGCCGGACAGATAGAAGCAATATGTTCATCCATGGCTCCGCCGTACGATTTCTCCCAGATAGCATCACCATTGTTATCCAGTTTTATAAGATAAGCATCCTTACCTCCATTGGTGTATGATTCTGTAGATCCGGCTACCATGTAGATACCCTCGTCATCTTCCATTACTGCGAATCCCCTTTCATGTTCGCTCCCACCATAGGCTTTGTACCAGAGGCTGTCGAAGACCTGGGCATTTGCAATGTTTCCAAAAACTATTAATGCCAAAATTGTAATGATCTTTTTCATATCTCTTGTTTTTAAATGAAGGATAAAGTCAGTTGCTGGTAACGAGGGTATAAATATAAGAAATTATTTTCTATGTAAGAAAACTCAGCTAAATATGAAATTGTCATTTCGAAAGAGCACAGCGATTGAGAAATCTGTAAGTTAACTGGCTGTTTGCCAATTATTAGTTAATCGTATTCTCAATTTACAGATTTATCTTCGGCCATTAGGCTGTGTCCTCCCTGTCTCATTGAAATGACAGAATAATAATCAATCACACTGTTCCCAATTCTCCTATTCACCTATTAACCAATAACCAATTAACCATCGTCCTCCGCAGTTTAACGAAGGAGGACAAATTACTCATCTTCCATAAAAGGATACCGATAATCCTCCGGTGGAATAAAATTCTCTTTAATGGTCCTTGGGGATACCCATCTTAACAGATTCAAATAAGAACCGGATTTATCATTGGTACCTGAAGCCCTGGCACCTCCAAAGGGCTGCTGACCAACTACTGCTCCGGTCGGTTTATCATTGATGTAAAAGTTGCCGGCAGCATTTACCAGTTTATAAAAAGCAGTATCAATAGCCCAACGATCCTGGGCAAAAATAGCACCCGTAAGTGCATATGGTGATGTTTTGTCAAGGATATCAAGTGTTTCCTCGTATTTGTCGGCTTTATACACATAAATGGTCAATACCGGTCCAAAAATTTCCTCCTGCATCGACTTATATTGATGATCGGTGGTAAGGATCACTGTAGGTTCGATGAAATAACCAACAGACTTATCGTAATTTCCTCCGACCAGTATTTTACAGGAAGGATCATTTTTTGCATGGTCGATATAAGAGGCTATTTTTTCATATGCCTTTTCATCAATCACGGCATTGATAAAATTCCTGAAATCTTCAGGCCCTCCCATTTTAAATGATTTTACATCTTCTACA
This sequence comes from Bacteroidales bacterium, assembly GCA_030596605.1. GTDB lineage: Bacteria > Bacteroidota > Bacteroidia > Bacteroidales > JAADJA01 > JAADJA01. The sequence continues at coordinate 2,498 of JAUVJI010000172.1, read as the reverse complement.
AGCACTTCCTTTATCTCCGGCCACAGGTTATCCGGGATGTAAGCTCTGGATGCAGCGCTGCATTTTTGTCCCTGGTATTCAAAAGCTCCACGTGCAAGTGCAGTGGCTACCTGTTTTGCCTTGGCTGATTTGTGAACCATCACAAAATCTTTTCCGCCTGTTTCTCCAACGATCTTCGGATAAGTATTATGAATAGCCACATTATCACCAATTGCCTTCCAAATCTTTTTAAACACTTCAGTGGATCCGGTAAAATGCACCCCCACAAAATCAGGATGTGTAGCCATCACTTTCCCTCCTACCGGTCCATTTACAAATATCATATTGATAACACCATCCGGCAATCCGGCCTCACGAAAAATTTCCATCAATACCCGGGCAGAATAAATTTGTGTTTCAGCGGGTTTCCAGACAACCACATTTCCCATCAATGCCGGAGCAGCCGGCAGGTTTCCGGCAATGGAAGTAAAATTAAAAGGTGTAATGGCATAAATAAAACCTTCAAGCGGTCGTTGTTCAACACGGTTCCATATCCCTTTTGACGAAATTGGCTGATCGTTATAGATATGTGCCATATATTCCACATTAAACCGGAAAAAATCGGCCATTTCACAAGCAGCATCTATTTCGGCCTGAAAAACATTTTTCGACTGGCCCAGCATAGAAGCCGCATTGATTTTTGCCCGATACGGTCCCGAAACCAGATCAGCTGCTTTCAGAAAGATAGAAGCCCGGTGATCCCAATCCAATGCCTGCCACGAAAGCCGTGCTTCCAAAGCTGCATTAATCGCCAGGTGAACATGATCTTCGGTTCCATAATGATAATATCCCAGCAGATGGTTTTTATCATGTGGTGGAAAAATTTCCCTTTTATCATCTGTTCTTATTTCTTTCCCACCGATAAACATAGGGATATCAATTACTTTTGATCTTAAATCCCTGATCGTTTGTTTTAATTCCTGTCTCTCCGGTGATCCGGGTTTGTAATCTTTTATAGCTTCGTTATAAGCTTTTGGTACGGTGAATATTCCTCTCGACATAATTTATTTTTCTATATTTGTAATAATTAATAATATCCTGAACTATTTCAACCTCCCTTAATTCATGAACACCTGTCATTCCGATGCGAAGCGAGGAATCCCCTCACTATTACGTGCCTATCTTCGCTGCTGGCAGTCGTGATTGGCGAGGGGATTTCTCACACTTCCGCTTTTGCCTGCCCTCTGGTTCGAAATGACACTACTCTTTATTTGTTTAACATTTCATGATTTACGAAGGCTAAATACTATTTTAAAAACAATTCAAGATATATTAAGTTCACATCGTATTCATACTATTGTAACCTATCAGGTAGGGGCAAGCATGCAGGCTGTTACCTGTTTGGTCGAAAATCCGGACGTGTACCAGCCAACATTTCAACCAAACAGGTTCAAGGCAACCCGATAGGTTACAGTCAATGACAAGTCGAAATGGCAATTCAACTTGATTTTATTCGATAAAAATTGTAATTTTGTCCAGATAGCTATCGGGAGTATATATTTAAACGACAATAATTTTTTACTGATGTCAAATAAAATTAATTTTTACGAAAAGCAAGACAAGCATATTGCGAAGTTTAATGCGAAGAATAGTAAGAATAAAAGCAAATCAATTGAATTGGTAAACCTGATATTGGATGAAAATCCAATGTTAAAAACAATCCTGCAAACAGCTGATAATTTTGAGATTGTAAAAAAAGAACTTCGGAAATGGGTTTTGGACTATTTAAAAAACCATCCCCCTGCCCTGGATTATTATGAAGGTGACGAAAGAGGCAGGGAATGTTATGAAAAGCTTGAATGGAAAGATTTTGCCGCTATCAGGATTTTAGATTATTTAAATAATGAAGGAAACGAATATGAGGACAAAAATCTAAAAGACATTGATATAATAAGCAATCCTTTTAAAATATTGTGGTATGCTGCAAAAAAAGATGAAATAGCCGGAGAGCCTGCTTTTTTCAAAGATATGCTTTATTTGTTCCGTCAGTTTTCAGGTAGAAACATAAGGGAATTACCATCGAAAGAACAAATACAAAAATGGATGGACAGGCACCCATCCGGCCTTGACCCTGAAATAATAGAAATACGCAAAAAGAATAAAAAAAGAATAATAAAAATATTTATAAAGAAAATGGACGATGGTGATATTCTCCGGCATAAATTCAAATTTGAACCGGGAATGAGCTTTAAAGAGAAGTATGATCAAATGCTTGAATGGTGGGATACAAAGACTTTTCATCTCCAATTTGCTTCAAGAACTCCCGAGCGGTTGAATAAATTATTAGGCCGGCAGGTTGATTTTGAAACTATGGACATTTTATTTTCAGCACAGGACAGGGGAATACCATTTTTTGTAAACCCGTATTATCTCTCACTACTGAATGTTGATGTCCCTGTGAAATATATCAATACGGATTATGCCATTAAAGATTATGTTTTTGTTAGTAAATCCCTTGT
>JAUVJI010000132.1 GCA_030596605.1 Bacteroidales bacterium | reverse complement strand
TTTGAGAAACTTTGTGGAAACTTTGTGGCACTTTGTGAAATAGCTATACCACAGAGCTACACTAAGAAGCACAGAGTTACACAGAGAAAAATCTAAATATCATTTTTTAGAATTGAACAGCCCTGTTCCCAAACCAAAGAGAGCAAAGTCATATTTTACAGGATCGGTTTGATAAAAATTCCTTTAATTCTGATTTTGATAAACTCATAAATTATCCCTGGCTCCTCGCATAAGGTGTTATCCTTTGATCTGTAAAATCCTTTATTAAGTATTTATAATAACCCACAATGGCTATCATCGCGGCATTGTCGGTAGTATATTCAATTTCCGGAATATAAACATTCCAATTCAAATTATTTCCGGTTTCCATAAGCTTCTTTCTCATTAATGAATTAGCTGACACTCCGCCCGCAATGGCTAATTCGTTTACACCTGTTTTATTTGCAGCCAGTATTAATTTATCAATTAATATGTCAACAATTGTCTTTTGAATTGATGCACATAAATCATTCTTGTTTTGTTCGATAAAGTCAGGGTTATGCTTCAGTTCATCCCTGATAAAATAAAGAAAAGACGTCTTTAATCCACTAAAGCTAAAATTCAAATCAGGAATTTTTGGTTTTGGAAAAGTAAACCTGTTTGGATCGCCATCCTTTGCCAGTTTATCAATTTCCGGTCCTCCCGGATATGGCAACCCTAAAATTTTGGCAGCTTTATCAAATGCTTCACCTGCAGCATCATCAATTGTTTTTCCAATAATTTTCATTTCAAGAAAATCATTGATCAGTACAATTTGTGTATGACCACCGGAAATGGTCAAACATAAAAATGGAAAATCAGGTGTTTTTTTGGATATCTCCTTATTCTGAATAAAATGAGCCAGAATATGCGCCTGTAAATGGTCAACTTCAATCAAAGGTAAATCAAGTGCAAGGGCAAATGATTTGGCAAAAGATGTTCCTACCAGTAAAGAACCCAGAAGCCCCGGCCCACGCGTAAAGGAAATGGCATTTAATTGATGTTTACTTATTCCAGATGCTTTTAAAGCTGCATCAACAACCGGTATGATATTTTGTTGGTGTGCCCTTGAAGCCAGTTCAGGAACAACCCCACCATACTTTTTGTGAACCGTCTGATTGGCCATTAGATTGGCAAGAATCTTGCTATTTTCAATAACTGCTGCTGACGTATCATCGCATGAAGATTCTATACCAAGTATATATGTTTTCATTTTATCGAAACGTTATCAGTATTAATTTTGCACAAGTAATTGTTTGTAAATTATAAACAAAGATTTAAAAAACTCGAATTTCTTATTGAATTTCGTAACTTGGCTGTACTTAGTAAACATAAAATGACAAAAGTATTAAATTAAAAGCTCTATATACGTCATTCATTTATATAATAACGACAATTGTCGTTGCCATTGTTGTGATCATAATACTGGTACGAAATCCTTTTACTCAAACCGTACTTGCCCGCATAACTACCTCATACCTAAAGAAAGAACTTAATACTGAAATAAAGATCGACAGACTTGAAATACGATCATTTAAAAGTTTATTGTTAAAAAACCTTATGATTCTAGATCAACAAAACGATACTTTGTTATACACGAAAAGATTTTCAATCAAATTTTTCAATTATAATTTTAGAAATACCGATTTTGATATCAATAAAATTGAGTTAGAAAATGCAGATATACGGTTCAGGAAGTACAAAGGCAATGATGATATCAATTTCAAATTTATTGTTGACTATTTGATTCGGGATAAATCACCGGAAGACAAGACTTACATTGATGATTCTACCAGTGATAAGAAGAAAAGCCTATATCTTGTTTTGAAAAACCTTACCTTATCTGATACAAGGTTTATATTCGAAAACCAGAATATAGTTATTGAAAGGGATGGAGTTAATTTTGTGGATATTGATCTCCATATAGAACAGTTAGTTGCTGGAAATGCTGTAATTGAAGATAACCATTTAAATTTGGATATTCATAACCTGTCCTTTTATGAGAAAAGTGGTTTTTTGGTTGATAGCTTATCCTGTAATTTTAAAATTGGTCCACAGATTTTGCAGGCTCAAAATTTACTTCTTCTAACACCGGAAAATGATATTGATCTCGACCTTAAGTTTTCATTTAATAGTTTTAATGATTTTAAATATTTTCTTCAGCAAGTCCGCATTGAAGCAGTTATTCGGCCTTCTACTATTAATCTTACCGAGGTAGGATATTTTGCACCGGTGATGTACGCCATGGACAACAGAATAAAAATATCCGGGGAAATCAGTGGTACAGTTGACAATTTTAGAGCACGAAATTTAAAGTTTGCTTTTGGGGACAATACTCAGTTCAGGGGAAATGTACAAATGAATGGGATACCTGATATAAAGGAAACATTTTCACATTTATCCATAAACAACTTCACTACAAGTATAAGAGATGTGAATGCATTCAATCTTCCTGCAATACAAAATATTGATTTACCCTCCTTGTTTACTCCTTTGGGGCAAATAAAAATAAAGGGAAAATTTACCGGATTTTATAATGATTTTGTTTCGTACGCTGATTTTAAAACCGATATCGGACATATCAATACCGATATGCTACTTCGCGTAAATGATTTGAACACCACAGAATACAAGGGAAAGATTGCCGCTAATGATTTTAACTTTGGAAAGTTTATGAATATTGAAGAGTATGTGAAAAGACTCAATGTAACTGCAGATATTACTGGAACAGGACTGACCTTTGAAAAAATGGATATCCAAATGGATGGCATAATTGATTCACTTGAGTTTTTTGACAATATTTATAATGAAATAGTTATTGCCGGAAATTTAAACGACCAAAAATTTACTGGAAATGTAAATGTGAATGATGATTATGGGCAGCTTGATTTTAATGGAATTATCGACTATAGTTCCAATATCCCCAGTTATAATTTCATCGCTAAAATAAAAGATGCAAAGTTGCAGAAAATAAATATCGCCAACAGGGATAGTTCCATGAACCTTTCAACTATCATGGATATAAATATTATAGGTGATAAGCCGGATGAGATGCAAGGCATTATTAATATTGATAGTACGGTTTACACTGAAAAGGGAGAAAAATATACAATGAACGACTTTTACCTTAGTATTACACGTGATACTTATGACTATTCACTTGTAAGGTTGTTTTCTGATATCGTTGATGCATCAATTGAAGGTAAGTTTAAAATGATGGAGTTGCCTTTTCATTTCAACAACTTTGTAAATCAATATCTGGATACCCTTATCATGGATGTTTTAATTGTGGATAGTATGCTGAATATTCAGGATTTTGTTTTTGATATAGAATTAAAAAATACTGCACCGGTAACACAATTATTTCTCCCGGAGTTAGCCCTCTCGGATGGTGCCATTTTATCAGGCGGATTCAGCTCCAGGGTTAATAATCTGTTCCTGGATGGGTATGCTGAAGAAATTGAATATCATGGAAGAAAGTTTAAAAACTGTTTTATTGATTTAGATATTGAAAATGGTGAAATCATTTTATCAAATAACATTGAAAAATTTATTTTTACTGATTCAATTTATTTTGATTCCCTGAATACAAAATTCAAAGCCAGAAACGATTCAATCCAATTTGCTATCGATTGGGATAATAAAAGCAAGGATACGAGAAATTTTGGAGAAATAGAGGGTCATTTGGCTATTTTCAACAAAAAGAAGATGGCCATAAAATTTATGAAGGGAGAGATTGCTATAAATGATACTCTCTGGAGAATGAGCCCTGCAAATTCCATTCATATTGATACAAACAGCTTTCAATTTGAGAATGTTGCATTTCAAAGCATTGATCAGGGTTTGATGGTTAACGGCATTATATCACACAATATTAATGATACTTTACAAATCGGGTTTGATAATTTTAATTTGTCAAATTTTGATCAGATCACCAAAAGAAGTAATATTGATTTGGATGGTATTATTGATGGAAATGCAAAAATTATTGATTTTTATAGTTCACCGGCTTTATTGTCCAACTTATCTATTTCAGATTTATATTTCAATAAAGAGGAACTGGGAGAAGCTAAAATTATCAGCACCTGGGATCCGGACAATGAAGCTTTTGATGTTCTGGCCGAAATAATATATTCCGGTAATATCGGAAAAAGTAAAACCTTACAAGTCGCCGGAACTTATTTTCCAAACCGTGAAGAAGATAACATTGATATAGATATAAAGTTGAACAATTATAAGCTTGTTACACTTCAGCCATTTGTGAAAAGTTTCAGCTCAAAATTATCAGGTTTGGCAACCGGAGAAGTTGCTTTATCCGGATCTAACATGGAGCTAAATATTATTGGTGAAATCAACCTGATGAGAACAGAGATGCATATTGATTATTTAAATGTTTCTTATTCTTTTGCTGATAAAATCTACTTTGATAAAAACATTATCTATTTTGATGACATTATCATTTACGATTCTTTAAACAACCAGGCAACAGCAACTGGAAGGTTAAATCATAATCATTTTAAAGATTTAAGTTTTGATTTGAAATTCAATGCAAATAATATTGCAGGTCTTAATACCATAAGATCCCAAAACAAAGCATTTTATGGAAAAGCCTTTGGCACCGGTGATATTCATATTTATGGACCTCCTGATGAATTAATACTGGATATCGCAGCCAAAACAGAGAAGGGTACAAGTGTTTTTATACCCGTATCTTATGGAACAGAAGTGATAAGCAATGATTATATCATATTTGTTAATAATGAAGAAGATACTGCCATTACCAAACCAGACTATAATGTAAATTCAAAGGGACTATCGCTGAAGATGGATTTAGATGTAACAACCGATGCAGACATACAAATATTTTTGCCTTACCAGATGGGAAACATCAGGGGGAATGGAAGTGGAAATATAATAATGGGAATTACACCTGCAAATGAACTAACTATGGATGGTGAATATATAATAAACCGGGGTAATTTGTTTCTTACTTTACAAAGTATTCTTAATCGTAATTTTGACATCAGGCGGGGAAGTAAGTTAGAATGGGATGGTGATCCATATAATGCTCAAATCGATCTTATTGCAGTATATAAAATTAAAACCACTTTAGGTGAGTACGGCCCTGTACAAGATTCCGCAACACGTATCCCTGTTGATTGTGTGATGGCTTTGTCTAATAAATTGTCTGATCCTGAAATTAGGTTCACAATTGAATTTCCGGGTTTAAGTGATGAATCGAAACAATATATCTATTCACGCCTTGATACAAACGATCAGGCCATGATGAGTCAACAAGTAATATCACTTATGGTCCTGAATAGTTTTAGTTATAGTTCAGGCAGCTCCGGGTCTGTCGGATTTAATACTTTTTCATTGATCACAAACCAGATTAACAACTGGCTTTCGCAAATCAGCAACGATTTTGATATTGGTATTAATTACAGGCCAGGTGATCAGCTTACAGCAAATGAAGTTGAAGTTGCTTTGTCTACACAACTTTTTGACGAAAGGGTCATGATTGATGGCAATGTTGGCGTCAGGGGAAGCGAAAGTGCACAAAATACCAATGATTTTGTTGGTGAAGTTACAGTAGAAGTAAAAATTACCAGGGATGGCCGATTCCGTGCAAAAGCATTCAACCGATCCAATAACGATTATCTCTATCGGAGCTATGCTCCATATACCCAGGGAGTTGGTGTTTTCTATACTCAGGAGTTCAGTAAAATCAGCGATCTCTTTCAGAGGAAAGAAAGAAAAGAGAAAAAGAAAAAACAGAACGATACAATAAAGCAAAGTATGATAATTGAGCCGGAGAAAAAATGATTACTATTTTTGCCGAAACAAAATACATGATCAAATGATTCAAAGAATACAAACACTATTCCTCGCTTTAGCAGTAATTGCTATTGTTTTAATGTTTTTTTATCCACTTTCAAGTATCACTGAATTTACAAATGTACAGGATGAAATTTTAGAAACAGACTATTACGATTTAACAGTTATGGGCTTTCAGGATCCATCGCCTGATAGCGTTCCCCATATTAATCCATTGGTACACATTCCCGTATTGATATTAACCTCAGCTATTCTCATTATAATTGTTTATGCAGTTTTAAGATTTAAAAACAGGCGCCAACAGATGATGTTATTGAAAATTTGTATTTTATTAAATATAATAATGGTGGCAGGAATATTCCTGAATTATCCAAAGGTCTTTGCCTCTATCCCCATTAATATTGAAGCTGAAATTGGCGCTTATCTTCCATTAATTTCCCTTGTTTTCCTGGTTATTGCAAACCGGTATATCCTGAGGGATGAGAAGCTAATAAAGTCCACAGACAGACTTCGTTAATCAAGATATAAATTATAGTTGTGATTTGATTATCTCTTTAATTCGATCACTTCAAGATTTTTAATTTTTTTTTCATCAATTTCAAATCTAACAGCAGTCATAACTTTATGTGAACCAAATTTTCCAGCTGCACCAGGATTGATATACATCAATTCATTTTTTTTATCATACATTACTTTCAGAATATGCGAATGCCCGGCAATAATAAGACCTGGTTTTTCTGACCCGATCAGTTCAGTTACTTTTTTATTATATCGGCCAGGGTAACCACCGATGTGAATCATCAGGACTTTTACTTCTTCACAATTGAATATTTGGATTTCAGGGTAGATGTTGCGAACCGGATAACCATCGATGTTTCCATATACCGCCCGAAGAGTTTTGAGGTCATTAAATATTTCAACAGTTTTAAAATCCCCAATGTCTCCTGCATGCCATATTTCATCACAGTTCTTAAAAAAATCAAGAATTCTGGGATGAACAAAAGAATGTGTGTCTGAAAGTAAACCTATTCGTGTCATTCAAATTAATATTAATGTACCTGCCCTGGTGTTGGGATGCTTCCGGCCACCGATTGTTTAGCAATATCAAATGTAATTTCAATGCACATCCAGGTTCTTACAGCGGTATTTTTTATAATACCGGGATTCCATCTAAGTAGTTTTATAACCCTGATTGCCTCTTCGGTACAACCCCCACCTAAATTTTTGTCAACTACTATATTTGAGATCCTGCTGCTGGGTTCAACCACAAATGTTAGTTTTACCCTCCCTGAAACATTCTGCTTAAATGCGGCTTCAGGATATTCCAGGTTGGTTGCGATAAAACTATTGAAATTAGCATCCTTGCCTGAGTATACCGGTTTGGGTGCAATATCAATATCTACCAGTTGGAAAACTATATTGCCGGTATCAATCGGTAAAAAGGGGTATTCTGTTTTTTCATACCCCCTGGATCTGCAAATTTTCTCATACTTTTTAATGTCGAACTTGATTTCAAATTTATTTTCATAATCAACGGGCCTTCCCAGGTCAACAGCAGGATACCATAAAATTTTCCTGCAAATCCTTATGGCTTCATTATCCAGATCATTGGATACAGATTTTACTATTCTGTAATTTGAAGTCGAACCATCCTTATTTACCATAAATGATATTTCTACAACACCTTCGGTTTTATCCTGGAGAGCTTTTTCCGGATAAACCAATTCTTCCTTGATAAATTCCTTAAGTAAGCGTTTGCCGCTATAACATTGGGGAGGTGTGATACTTTGACCAAATATAACAACGGGAATTATTGCGTAAGTAAATATGAGCAAAAAAAACAGGTTTCCTTTTTTTGTATTCATAGTTTTCATCGTATTGGTTTTATGCCAATAAAATTACTAAAAATCATTGAAAAACGAACTTATAGGTAAAATAATTACTTGGGGTATAATATTTGATTGTTTTCAGCTTCTGTAGCATACCTTTTTTCAAAGGAATAAAATGTGAAATGATTTCGTAATTTTACAGAAAAAACACATGGAATATCTTTTTCTGGCAATTGGAATAATCTTAGGGGGAATTATTGTTTGGCTGATACTGAGAAGTACTTTAACTAAACAAAAAAGTAATTTCCAGCAAGACTTATCTACATTAGAACAAACAAAACAAGAAGAAATTAATTTACTGGATAAGGAGAAAAGTATTTTAAATGAAAAAAATAATACTTTTCAATCTGCAAATGAAAAACTTACTGAGAATCTGCAAAATGAAAGAAGCCGCAGTGAAGAGCTTAAAACACGAATTGATAAGGCAGAGGTTGAATTTAAAAACCTGAAGGAAAAACTTGATACACAAAAATCCGAACTGGAGGATATTCAAAATAAATTCACCACCGAATTTGAAAATATCGCTAACAAAATCCTTAAAAGCAATTCTTTAGAATTTACCGAGGTAAATCAAAAAAATATCAACGAGATTCTGAATCCATTGAAAGATAAAATCCAAACATTTGAAAAAAAGGTTGAGGATACTTATCAGAAAGGGATCAAAGATCAGACTGATTTGAAGGCTGAAATTAAAAAACTATACGAGCTTAATTCCAGGATCAGTGAAGAGGCTAATAATCTTACCAGGGCCTTAAAATCAGATACCAAAAAGCAAGGCAATTGGGGTGAGTTTATTCTGGAGCGTGTTTTGGAACGATCAGGTTTGGTCAAAGGACAGGAGTATGACACACAAACTACAACAAGAAATGAACAAGGTGATTTAATCCGTCCCGATGTAATTATTAAATTACCAGACAATAAGCATATTATTATTGACTCAAAAGTTTCGCTGGTTGCCTATGAAGCATTTGTAAATACTGACGATCCTGATGAGAAAAATACAATGCTAAAGCAACATGTCGACTCCATTAAAAATCATGTAAAAGGATTAAGTGAAAAGAATTATCAAAATGCCACACTTTTTGATACCCCGGATTTTGTACTGCTCTTTATGCCCATGGAATCGGCATTTAGTGTAGCCATCCAACATGATACTGATTTGTTCAATTTTGCCTGGGATAAAAAAATTGTTATCGTAAGCCCCACTACGCTACTGGCTACACTTCGAACCATTGCTTCTATATGGAAGCATGAAAAACAAACTCAAAATGCACTTGAAATAGCCCGCGAGGGAGGGGCATTACATGATAAATTTGTGGGATTCCTAAAGGACCTTGAAAGCATCGGATTGCAAATTAACCGTGTTAGCAAAACATATGATGATGCACACAAAAAGCTGAGTAGCGGAACGGGGAGTCTCATAAGACGGGTTAATAAATTAAAAGAATTAGGAGCTAAAGCAAGCAAATCAATCCCTGAAAATCTTTTAGATACTAATGATTCCTGAAATGAAACTTAGAATGAAATATAATATTCTGATCACAGTAATTCTATTACTTTTTACTTCTTTTGGAGCCTATTCACAATTATTTGGCAAGAAGAAACTAAATAAAACAAATCTTGCTTCTCTTTACGATGAGAAAAAATTTACCGGCTTTGATGCAACGATATATCATAGCTCTGAAGATAAATCAACGGTTTATATGAATATTCACCTAAACGATTTGATTTATTTACATCATAAAACGGAAGATTCACACCTTGCGAGATTTAAGGTTTCCTATGAATTATATGATTCTTATGAATCAAAAACAGCGATTGATACCGCTACAATTTTCCTTACCGATACTCAGAACTATAAAGCTGAGATGGACATGATGGTTGACTTTGATGTAAAGGCATCATTCCCCGGAAACTATATTTTAAAAATTCAACTTACAGATATTAATCAAGAGGAAAACAATTCAGTATTCAGGGTTTACGAAATTTATAAAAGCGATAAAAATGCAGATCAGTTCTTTTTTGTTACAGATAATAGTGACTTTCCAATTTTTCAGAATAATATAAAACCCGGACAATATTTTAAAATCCAATCTAAACTCGTTGATTCAATTCAATTATATATCAGGTATTACAATCGAAAATTGCCTTTGGCTCAAACCCCGTTTGCAACTGTAAAGGAATTCACTTTTAAATTTGATCCTGACAGTTTGTATACTGTTTCATTTTCAAATGGCCAGACTGAATTGCTTGAATTACCGTTTCGCGGGATTTATCATTTTCAGGCTGATATAAGTCAAACCGAAGGACTGGCCCTTTTTCATTTTGATGATGGATTCCCGGAAATTGCATCACCCTTACAAGCCATTTTACCCTTACGTTACCTTACCACTAAAAAGGAATACGATATTCTGTTTAACTATGATGACCATAAAACAGCTGTAGATAGTTTCTGGCTTGAACGGGCATCTTTCCAGGAGATGCGTGCCAGGAACATGATTGCAAAATATTACCAGCGCGTTCAGGATGCTAATAATCTGTTTTCTTCATACCAGGAAGGCTGGAAAACCGACCGCGGGATCATCTACATTATTTATGGACCACCATCAGAAGTTTACAGGAAAACCGGTGAAGAAGAATGGGTATATGGTGAGAGGGGAAATCCCATGTCCATTAAGTTTTATTTTTACAAAATAGATAATCCCTTCTCCGGAAATGATTACAGACTTCAGCGGTCACCCATTTATAAAACCAGCTGGTATGTTGCTATTGAGAACTGGAGACGCTAGGCCAGATAATCTGAATTGAATAAGTTATTGAGATGATTTTATAATTTTAATTGTTTGTATCAATTTCCTGTCAATATACACACAAATAAAATAAGTACCTGATTTTATTTCGAATCCACCATCATTTTTTCCATCCCACACCAGCTTGTAATCCCCGGCCGGAAAATGATTGTCGGCAATGGAACGGACTCTATTACCTGTTAAATCAATTATCTCAAGTGTAACATTGCATTCCTGTGAGGTTGAAAAACTTATAAACGTATTCGACCTAAACGGATTAGGATACATGCTAAACTTCGCACTTCGAACCTCAAACTTCGAACTCACGGTGGATGTATCCTGCCATTCGTAAGCCCCCATATCAATCCTTCCTCCTGAGATGCGTGGGTTGCCGGCCAAATCGGTTGCTGGGAGGGTGATGGTATCGCCTTCCAACATGTACAAAACGTATTTGCCTTCCTCTTCTTTTATGTAAGGATAATCCATTCCAGCCTCGTACATGGGCACACCGGCATTAACGCAGGGTGATTCCGGTTGTAGTTCATAGTTAAAAGGTTCTCCGCCACCAACCCACAAAGGATCTTCATCTATGTTGCCATCTAACCAGTTGAAGTTATGGATGTTGTTCCAGTTCTGGATGTTTTCTTCACCGCCTTTGACATCGGTGTTGGAAATGTTTACCGTTGCTATATGTGAAGTAGGTGATCCATCACCCAGGCGGACTTCATAATCTTCTGTGCCATAAACGATGCTATTATAAAAGTTGATTTCGGCACCTTCTGTCGCATACACCTGGCCTGCAGGGACTGGATTGGTTACAACATTATTTGCTATTGTAGAATTTATTAGATTTAAATGAACATAGTTTGCACATGAAATACCACTGATTCCAGAACTTGACCAAGTCTCTCCAGTGTAAGTATTTTCAGAAATTAGTGTATTAGTAATATTACTATGTGCTACTTCCGGAAAAGAGTGTGTTCCGATAAGCTGAATTGCACTTCCCCGGCCAAGATCAATATTTGCTCCCGGCCCATTATTGTAAATAAAAGAATTAGCAATATTAAATTGTCTGAAATTTTGACTTGTGTTGCTTAAATCAATTGGGAATCCACCTGAATTATCAAATACACTCGATTCAGAAATATTAATGTCAGAAGCTCTACTAGTCAATGCTGAGCTTCGGTATCCCTTTGTTTCACATATAGAAATATTTTGAAAATCGACATTATCACAGGCCACAATTTCAAAACCACCATATAATCCCAAAGCGTAATGATTGTTATCATTTCCTCTGGTAAAAGTTATATTTCTGAGTGTGAAATTTTTTGTGTAAGTATTGCTATTATATAATGGATACAAAAGTTCTGCATCAATTATCGTACTTTCAGTGTTTGGACCAACCAATGCAATACCACTGCGCTGACAGATCGGTAAAATCTCATTATTTGTAGAATGCGAGTAAGTTCCGGGGTCAAGATGGATTATTTTTGGGTTTATTGAATCCGGCATTATTTTACGCATAGCAAAAGCAATTGTTTTTAACGGATCAGATGGTGTCAGACCGCTGTTGTCATTATTTCCATTTACACTAACATATAGATCAGATTCAACCTGTTCAACCTTCCCGTGGTCAATTTCCCATGTCAGGTTATTCAGTTGATTCCCATCGATATCACGCGAGTAAAAGAAATAGTTGTCCGGATATAAAACAGTAGCAGTATCCAGTATTATATGTTGCTCATCAAGTGAAATCGTCTTGGTTATATCACAACCATTCGGACCGTAATTTAAATATACCGAATTCTTTTGAATTGAATCGAAAATGAAATCACAATCATTTGCAATGATAATACCTCCGGTATGTAAAAGTGCAGTATTATTTTTTACAACAGTCCCTGATAAATGTACGTTTGAAACTAAACAACATATGCCACCTCCTATCAAGCAGTGGTTATCTTTAATGATGCAGTGCTCAATAGATAATGTACTTGTTTTAACATAAATACCTCCTCCAGCATACAAGGAAGCACTACCTGAACCATGTTGAATTGTAAACCCGCAAAGGGTTGCATTGTTGCCGGTACTGTTTGAAATGTAAACACAACTTCCATTGTTTGCTCCATCTATGAAAGTTGAGTGAATATAACTTTCGTCTCCTGTAGTTAGATAAAGACTTGCCACGGTAATGCTTTTGCTGTTGTAATCAATATTCTCGAAATAGGTTCCCGGCCACACAAGTACCGTATCGGCAGTGGAAGCGGCATTGATCCCGGCCTGTATGGTGGTAAAGTCGCCGCTGCCATCCTGTTTTACGGTGTGGATGGTGGCTTGGGAAGAGATGGGAAAAAGGGAAAGGAGGGGAATAAGGGAAATAAGGAGAATTCGGTGAATTAGGGAATCGGGTAATGTGGTTAAAAGTATTAACCGTACAACGTCATTGCGAGCCTTAGCATCGGTTAGTG
>JAUVJI010000010.1 GCA_030596605.1 Bacteroidales bacterium | reverse complement strand
TTTGATAAGCAGCGTCTATATTATTTTCGTTAAAGTAAACTGCACAAAGATTAAAAAGGGATTCCTCAAACCGGGGTGATATTTTAGTGGCCTTAAGAAAATAATTCTTTGCCTTTTCACTATCACCCTTTAATTGGTAAGTGGTTCCCAGGTTGTTTAAAACATGTAAATGATATGGATTAATTTCATAAGCCTTTCGAAAATAAAGATGTGCGGAATCCAATTCATTTAAATTAAACCAGGCTTCACCGATGTACCAGGATAAAGGTGTAGAAAAGGCATCAACTTCGGTAATAAAGGTTTCAGCAAATTTATATGATTCAATCTCATTTTGCCAATTCTGTTTTTCCCTGTAATTATAAGCTTGAGCAATGTGTTTTTCAGAGATAAACCGACTCATGGTCAGATAGCTTCCGACAATCATCAAACCTAAAAATAACAAAAAAACATAGGTTAACCGACTTTTTTTTAGCTGTTGATTCGGCAGATTGAGTACATGATATTCAGTTAATGCTATGGCAAATATTATGTGAACATAAATTTGATGCTCTATCCGTTCTTTTGGAAAACTTAATAAGGAAATCACAAAATAACCTGTCATTCCAAAAATCATGGCTAATGCTAAATATTTCTTTTCAGGACGTGGTGATTTTTTTATTAATTGAAACAAATAATAATACGTTATACAAAACAACATTAGATATAGCATCAATCCCACAATACCATTTTCAGCCAATACCCATAGAAAGTCATTATGTGGTCGTTGGAAAAAAATCTTGCCGGTTTCTGAACGGAAATTTTCCAACCCATAAGCCGGAAATTTAATTCTCCAGTTGCCCTGGCCAACACCAATTACAGGATTGTCCAGACTCATTATTAAGGTGTTCTTCCAAATATTAATTCGTTCAAGGGTGGAGCCGTATTTATAGTTGCTAATCCAATAGGTTTGTTTTTTAAAAACTTCAGTACCACCAAATTTTGAATACACCAATATTCCTGAAGCAACGATTACTATTCCGGCAATGAAGACGAGAATAATTATTTTTACTACTTTTCTATTTAAAGAAAAATAATTATGAAATATTAAAAGGATGCAAATAGAAAAAAGGAGTGAAGCGATAAAAGCAATCCAAACCGACCGGGTAAGTAATATTGTCACCAATACAATGACGAAAATGGAACTGATTATACTTAGTACCTTCCAGCCGGCCTTAAACCTGTAAATCCCAAACAAATTAAATGATAGTGTAAGGAATAATATCTGGGAATATAAGTTTCGATTTGATGAAAATGCGCGTATAAAATAGGAGCTTTGATGATCTAGTTTCCCTAAAGATGAAATCGTGAAAAGCTCATAAAACCCCCACAATGAAATTACTATGGAATAAATTACGATCAGCCTGGTTAGAAAAATATAATTTGTTTTTCCATTAGGCAAAGAAATTGTAAGCAAGCAAAACAAAATAAAAAAGGTCAATACCTTAAACCATTCATATATTGCTTCCGGCTTATTCAAGGCAAATATTATCGAAATTGCTGCTACAAATAAATAAGCAATATAGATTTTAGAAAAATATCTATTGAAAATTCCATTATAAACATATTTCGAACTTCTTAATAAAAGATAAAAACAAGAGACCCCATATATTAAGAGAAGAATATTGAGCGCTAAATGCCTGGGGACAAGAGCAGGATCAAGGGTTGCCTGAGTATATACAAAAGGAATAATTAAAACTAATATGGACAGGAATACTATAGGGGGGAAGTTTTCTATATTTAATTTCAATAAAACTTTTTTCATAAAGCATCCCGATCATAAAACACTTTAAAAGTATAAAAAAAGATGTATTGTATGCTTATATAAACAATATTTTTAGAGGTAAAATTTTAACTTAGTTAAACACTATATTTATCAAAACAATTTCAGGCCTGTTTCCAATTCTAACAGGAGGCCCCCAACCACCAACACCAGATGAAACATATACATGGGTATTGCCTTTCTTTTTATAACCCCAGCTAACTTCAAATATCGCTTTGGTAATGTAGTTTAACGGCCACATTTGTCCATGATGAGTATGTCCGGATAATGTAAGGTCAACCCCAAGCTCTTCCTTAAGATCAAGCTCAAACGGTTGGTGGTCAAGAAGGATTATTGGGAAGTTGGCATCTATATCTTGCATAATTGTTTTAAGATTTTTTCGGGATTCATTAGAAAAGTTTCGCTTATCCCGATCTTCCCTGCCAACAATATAGATTTTATTTTCCAGCATAATGGCAGTATCACGAATCATATTTACACCATGTTCTGACAAGTATCTGACTGCTTTCCCTGCACCACCAATATACTCATGGTTGCCCGTAATTCCTATTACACCCATTGGGGCTGATAATTTTCTCAGGGAGTCGCCAAGGTTATTCCTAATTACAGGGCCAAGGTCTTCATCAACAATATCCCCGCCAAGCAAAATCAAATCAGGATTCAGGCTATTGATCTTGTTTACAATTTGGTTGGTTCTGCGGGGGCCTATAATTGTTCCTAAATGAATGTCCGAAGCAAAAACAATAGTTATTTCCTTTAAGCCTTCAACCTTCTTATTAATGGTCAGGTCAAGTTTCTTGATCCTTGGGCTCAAGCTGTTAATAAAACCAACCAATAGCACCAGGGATACCAGGCCAACAACAGACCAGAAAAAAAATTTTATAAAAGAGGTGGTTTTAGCGACATCAGGTATAATTGGTAGAACAAAATTGACTAATCTAATCAGGTCAATAAAAACCACAATTAAAAGGACGTAAAAAAACGCTGCCAACCAAAAGGAACCAATCCACATAAATATATCTGATACTGAGGATAACCATAATCGTTCAAGAAATCTTGCAATAATATATGATGAGGCAAGAAATATAAATACGATCTGATAATAAATTCTTTCTGAGTTTCGTACTGGAAAGGCCTGTAAGCCTTTGTTATAAATATAAAAGCTCAAGAGGCTATAAACAGTAATTACTATTGAGAAAAATATAATGAATTGAATGTTGCGCATTGTTCACCTGAAATTTTCGATCAATAACTAATTTTAATATCGCTGACATTATAGGATTTAAACATACGATTATCATCATTGACGCACATCAAACTAAATTATTGCATATTACAAAGACTGTATTATTTAATGCTTTCCAACAATATTGAATTAAACAGCAATTTATAGGTCCCCTGGGTTGAAGCCCGGAACTGTGGACTAAATCCCATTAATACGATCTGACCTTTTCCCTTTTTTAACCAAACCATGGCCGTTTTATTAGCAAGTTTTTTTTCATTTTCACAATATCCGCTTAACAAAATATCTTTCTCAGGAAATACTGCAATAACCCTTCTGTCCATATCAAACTTGGGGATCGAAGTTGAAAACACCTGACTCCCCTTGAATAAGATACCTGCATCCTTTTCAAGCCCATAGGTTAAAGGATGGTTTTGTTTGATATTTACTTTAATTAATGGTCCAGGACAATACAAACCGGCTTCTTTCAGCTCATTTGTTATACTTTTAAATGGCAATTTAAATTCTTCATTGTCATCTTCACTGTGTTTAATCTTCAAATTTGTATCAAACAACTGTGTTGATCTTCCCCAGGAAACTATTATTCCTCCGCCATCCAAAAATTCCATCAGTTTTTCCATTCCAATCTCACCCATTCCTTTAGTATATTCCGGAGGATAACTGCTGATGTAATATGTGCTTCCCGACTTATATTTTCCATCCATTAACACATTTTTAGAAACATTTGGGAAAATAACGATATCGAAATTATCTTTTAAATCAGTTGTTTCAAAATCAGCAGGTCTCAGTATCGTAAATGGAATGTGATATTCATCTAAGACATAACGCGTCCATCCAGCGTCCATATCATGAAACCAGGACTCTGTTAGACCTATTCGTGGCATGTTAATCTCATTAAGTTTATAATCAAAGCCTGACTTCAAAAAAACGGGGGAAACGGTCAGCGTTTGTAAAATATTATTAAGCTTATCTGACCTTTCAATATAAAAGCTTCCTTTTTTAAATTCCTTTTCATCAGTTATAACATCGTCAGCTAATCTGAATACTTTTAATCCCAGGCCCATTGCCATAAAAGCCGCTCTATAGCTTTCATTATTATTTGCGGGAAGGATGATCGCATTGTATTCGATCTCTTCTTTATTCAAATTGAAAGAGTCTGTAATTTCTGTAAGAGAATTTTCCAGTTCTGTTGAGCGAATATTTATCTCAATGCACTGAACACCCCTGTGCAATGGCAAGGACCAGCTCGTAACATCATATGGTTTGATAATTTCACCATCAGGTGTATAATGACGAAGAGGAAACTCCTGATCTTCCAGAACCTCTTTAATAAATGGACGAAATGGCTGTGCCATTGGTACAACAATGTCTCCGCTGCCATAGATAACATTACTAATAATTAAATCATGATTCAGTTGGTAAACATTTATTCCATGCTCTTTTAAAAGATTAACAATTCCAACAAGCTCACCCTGGTCATTTTGGTTCAATGGCATAACATAATAATAAGGAGCTTCTGTTTTTCCTTTCTCTACTTCCCGCCGGCATAGATCATTTATAAACTCAAGTATTTCAGTACGATGATTTGATGCTGTTTTTAATATCGACATCGTTGATGATACCTCATAATCAATAATGTCTCCAAGTCGCCACCAGCCACCTTCCCAGGGTAAAGGCATATTGACACTCTTTTTGTACTCTGACAGGCCTTTACCCCGAACTGTAAGCTCATTTGGTTCGATGTAAATGGGTTTAGCAACTTGCACACTTGCTGCTTCAGTGAGCATTCCGATCACGTTTTTCCATTGGCAGGTTCCGGTTGATCCAGGCCAGTATTCGTCAAAAAGATAATGTTGTGAAACTCCTGCCAGACCATCCTTTGTCATATCCGTAATCATATTGGAGCCAAATATTCCAATCCAATTCCAGATACCGGCATCTATATTTTCAGCAATTGGGTCATGCGGAGGAGGAACAAAATACCGAACACCTCTTGATCCCATCTGGTGTTTTTCAACCATTACCTGCGGAAACCACTCCAGGTTGTAAATGGATGCAATTGCTTTAGTATCAGTTTGGGTAAGTGTTACAAAATCGCGATTATTATCATGGCCAACATATTTATGATATACACCGGGCATGGAGCTTCCTTCGTATTTTGTATCTTTATATTTTTTGTAGTGCTCCACTATCATATCCATTCCATCAGGATTGTGACATGGAACCATCATATAAACCACATCATCAAGCCAGGTTAGTTTATTTATTTCGGAAGTAGTAATTAAATCGTATGCGATCAGGGGGGCAGATTGGGATGGACCTACTTCTTTAGAGTGCATGGATAAAGTTGCCAGAACAAAAACTTTTCCCTTTTCAATTATCTCCTCTCGCTCCTGATCAGGAATTTCAGTATCAAGCATTAGGCTTCTATTGATAGTTTTTAACTCATCCAGATTTGCTATGTTTTCGGGGCTGGAAACAAAACAGATATATATCGGTTTCCCAAAAGGAGATTTCCCGATTTCGATCATTTTTAACTTTTCGGAATTTTCATCCAGGATATTCAGATAATCAATTAATTCTTCATAGGTAATCAATTCCCTGTCGGTACCGGGTTTAAAACCAAAATGATCTATTGGCTCTACTATTTCAGCATCCTGTGAAAAAACAGTAACGGTAATACTTATTAAAAATATGATTGTTAAAAAACAAATTGCCTGTTTAAATTTCATGATCAAAGGAATTAATTAGAATTTTTCGTCATATTTCGTCCAAAGGTAATCGCCTAACTCCCATGCTTTATCTATCACTTTATTACCCCATTCATCGGTATGGCCCGTTAAATATTTTATGGTTTTTTCCGGATTGTCGGCATCGTATAATTCCACAGCTTTTTTATCTACTTCTTTTTGTAAGTCAAACACCTCCTTTTGCCACGGATCCCAAACGGCACTGACGTCATGGCGCATATCTCCCCATCGCTGGGCAGTTAATGTTCCCAACCTGTTAAAGCTCCACCAGGCCGATTCCCTGGTAAATCCATTTGGCCTTCCGGGTGTTTTATAAGGCGCAGGTATATCACTAACAGAGCAATACATCGGAATGTAAATGGATGTTGCTACATTATCCATGGCCAGCCATACAATACCACCGATTTCATCAGGGAGCCAATCACGACACTGGATGATAGTGGCGTACATGGTGTACCATCGGGCAATTGTCCTTTCGCCCAGAAACCTGATTTTACCCGATTTGTCATTAACTGAATACCAACCACCCTGAACATTTTGTATTTCCAGATGATCGTAAGGCATAAACGGATTTGCCAGGGGTGAAACTAAGATTTTTCCATCTTTATCTGTTGCTGTTATTAGCCTGGTCATATCATAAGGAGTCTCTTCATAATAATCCTTGAACACCTCAGTTATATCTGCTACACTTACTTGTTTATCCGGCTTTAAAGAAAAAGGATAATCTTTATCGTTAGGATGCAATTTTAATGAGGGAGCCAACAGGTCAAATACCCGCCATTCCCTTCGTCTTGCAGCAACGGACTCCCTGCTGTGTGGTGAATATGCGTAACAAAATTTAAACGGCTCTTCATCAGGATCCCACCAGCCACTGTCCTGAGCAACCTGAAATATGTTTTCGGATGCCATAAAATAATCCGGATTATCAAGGTCAATTTCTTTTATGGTACTAGCATTTGCATTTACACCAATATGATCATCAGGAACCCTTTGTGCTGCCCATATAGAACCAACTTTATCCTTGCCTGAACCGACAATCTCAAAATGCCATACCTCATTTTTGTCCGCAATGGTGAGGCATTCCCCGGCATCATTCCAGCCATATTTTTTCGTTAAGTCTCCTGCTATTTTAATAGCCTGCCTCGCCGTTGAACACCGCTCTAACATTAACTGGCATAACCGCTGGCAGTCAATAATTCCTTCATCGGATTGCAGGCTCCCCCTCCCTCCAAAAGTAGACTCACCAATAGCTACCTGTTTTTGATTCATACATGGATAGGCAGTGTTAATAAATCCATATGTCGATTCAATTTGCGGAATTTTACCAATTGGATTGTGAGCGTATGTTGGCATTGCCAGTGTATCACATGCTACACGTTTATACATGGTTGTTGTAGCGCCTTTTTTATGATTCATTGAAGGCTGAATATCTATCCATGACCTGGTCCTGTGACTGTCGTCGGTATGTGAAGTCATTACCGAACCATCAGCGCTTGCTAATTTACCAACGGTAATGGAGGTGCAACCATCAGGGAAGTCTCCCTGCCAATCAGATTTATCAACTTGCGAGATTCCTGAATGAATACAAATTACAATCGCAGACAATAGAAGAATAAAGTTTTTCATAAATAAAATATTAATGTATCCAAAAAATAAACTTAAAGGGCAAATCTAAGTATTATCTTGAAAATTTTGGGAATCATTAAAATTTTTATTTATACTGATGAGGATTAATATTATTTTGATAGATAAGGATGATAGCAATTATTGTTCTCTAAGACTTCATGATAAATACTATTTTTGCACAATCAATGCTGGTTGATAATTTAACGTAATCTCAGCAAATTATATCTGTTAATGAGCGACCTGATCAAACATGAATGTGGTATTGCATTAATTAGGTTATTAAAACCATTGGAGTATTATCTTGCAAAATACGGTACCTGCTTTTATGGTTTAAACAAATTACACCTTTTAATGCAGAAGCAACATAACCGGGGGCAAGATGGAGCCGGGATTGCGGGAATTAAATTAGGGATGAAGCCCGGGGAAAACTATATCAGCCGAAATCGCTCAAACTCAGAATCACCGATTAAAGATATTTTCAATCAGGTTTATGATACTATTTCAGAAGTAAAAAATGAAAACGCCAATCGATTAAATGATCCGCAATGGCTAAAGAATAACCTGGACTTTACAGGAGAGGTTTTCCTGGGTCATTTAAGATATGGAACCTTTGGACAAAATGAAATTGGCAATTTACATCCGGTCATTCGAGCCAACAATTGGAAAACCAGGAACCTTGTTTTAGCAGGAAATTTTAATTTGACCAATGTAGAAGAGCTTTTTAACAAATTGGTTGAATACGGCCAATACCCTGTCGAAACTTCTGATACAATTACCATCCTTGAAAAAATAGGCCATTTTCTTGACGAGGAAAACGAACGACTATACCAAAAACTGAAAAAAGACGGATTCTCGAAAAGTGAAAGCACAGAAAAAATAGCCAATGATCTTGATATTCAAAAAATATTGAGCAGTTCCTCGGCTAATTGGGATGGGGGTTATACAATAGTTGGTTTGCTTGGCCATGGTGATGCTTTTGTTATGAGGGATATCAACGGTATCAGACCGGCTTATTATTATCTGGATGATGAAATTATCGTAGCTACCTCAGAAAGACCTGCTATTCAAACTGCATTTAATGTTCAGGCCGATAAAATTAAAGAACTGAAACCCGGACATGCCTTAATTATTAAAAAGAACGGTAAAGCCGCAGAGTATCTTTATAAAGATCCTTCCGAAAAAAAATCATGTTCCTTTGAACGTATCTATTTTTCAAGAGGAACTGATAGCGAGATCTATAAAGAGCGCAAAAAATTGGGGAAATTGTTAGCGCCTTCAATTCTGGAAGCCATTGATTACGATCTAAAAAACACCGTTTTTTCATATATTCCAAATACTGCTGCTGTTGCATTTCGGGGACTGACAGAAGAACTGGATCAATTTTGTAATACCGTTAAAAAAGACAAAATTATTCAACTTGGAGAGAAGCTCTCACATGAAGAATTGGACAAGATTTTTAAAATAAGGCCGCGGATAGAAAAAATTGCCGTTAAAGATATTAAACTAAGAACATTTATAACTCAGGATACCCAGCGTGACGACCTGGTGGGCCATGTATACGATGTTACTTATGGGATCATCAAAAAAGGGATTGACAGCCTTGTGGTATTAGATGACTCAATAGTTCGGGGAACGACTTTAAAACAAAGTATTATTCGGATCCTCGACCGCTTAGGCCCAAAAAGAATTATTGTTGCTTCATCAGCGCCCCAAATCCGTTACCCGGATTGTTATGGTATTGACATGGCCAAGTTGAACGACTTTATTGCTTTCAGGGCAGGAATTGAATTACTAAAGGACACAAACCAACAGGATATAATCAATGCCGTTTACCGAAAATGCAAGGACCAGGTTGATAAACCCATAGAGGAAATCATAAATCATGTAAAAGAAATTTACAAACCATTTACTGCTGAACAAATTTCCTGCAAAATTGCAGAAATGTTAACCGGCCCCAATATAAATTCTGACATTAAAATTATCTATCAAACCTTAGAAGATCTACATGAAGCCTTACCCGATCATTCCGGTGATTGGTATTTTACCGGAAACTACCCAACACCAGGAGGTAATAAAGTCGTAAATAAATCCTTTATAAATTATATTGAAGGTAAAAATGTGCGAGCCTACTAAGAGGTACTAAAGGCTAAAAAATGCAGTGTTTATTTTCTTTGCTATTTCTGCAAATTCATCTTGTGTTAACTGAACTTTTGGTTTACTGAAGTCTATCTCATTTCCTGTTCCTTTTAAAGGAATTAAGTGTATGTGGGCATGAGGAACATCCAACCCATAAACTACCAGCCCAATTCTAACACATTCAACACTTTTTTCAATGGCTTTGGAAACTTTTTTAGAAAATTCAAATAATCCTTTATATGTAATATCATCAAGATCGAAAATATAATCCACTTCTTTTTTAGGAACAACCAATGTGTGCCCTTCAGAAAGCGGATTTATATCAAGAAAAGCATAATAATTATCATCCTCAGCAACTTTATATGAGGGAATTTCGCCATTAATGATTTTTGAAAATAAGCTAGGCATAATCTAAATATTTATCTGGATATTTCAATAATTTCAAATGGTATGATCCCTGCCGGCACTTTAATTTCAACCACTTCTCCCACTTCTTTTCCCAAAAGCCCTCGCGCTATAGGAGAGTTAACGGAAATTTTACCTGATTTCAGATCGGCTTCCTGTTCAGGAACTAACATGTATTGCATTTGAGCGTTATTTTTCAGGTTTTTTATTTTAACCATTGACAATAACAAAACTTTTGATGTATCTAGTTTTGATTCATCAAAAATTCTGGCATTCTGCACCAATTCCTGGAGTTTTGAAATTTTCAATTCCAACATTCCCTGAGCATCTTTTGCTGCAGAATATTCTGCGTTTTCTGACAAATCACCTTTATCTCTTGCCTCGGCAATCTGTTTGGAAATATTAGGCCTTTCAGCTTTAATCAAATGATCTACCTCGTCCTTGATTTTTTGTAATCCTTCCTTTGTATAATAATTATATTTTGTCATTGCCATCTACTTTAAAACTAAAAAGGAGAAAAGACCCTTGAAAAAAGGGTCCTTTTAATCTATGAAATATTTTTAAATAAAATTCTGCTAATTATGGTTTACAAGGTGAATCTAACTCCAAATGAGTGAATAGTGCTGAAATTATCCCCCTTCATCGCCGGCCTTATCGAGTAATCAATTGCAAAAACCGAAACCGATTTTTTCTTCAATGGTACCTGTACTGAAAAACCTGCAGTTAAACCTCTATCTACATTTGTTCTGTCTTCATCAGTTACAGGCTTGGTAATTCCTTGTTCGTAGGCATATCCGGCTCTTAATAAGACATAATTTTTAAATGAAAACTCTGTTCCAAATACAAACTGATCTTTCTTAAAAGAGTTGGAGATAAAAGAACCAGCCAGCGTAAACCTTGAATCCTCAAACAAGAAGTCGTAAGCTGCACCGATATTCAATTGTGTCGGTAATTCAAAAGAAGCCGCTCTTTGGGTAGTTGTAAATTGGTTATCATTACTTGGGACAAAGGTCTGAAGTGAATACCCATCCCCTGAAAACTTCATTTTCGGACCTACATTTCTCAATGAGATACCAAATTTGATATTTTCCTTTTCCCCTGTAACATATTGAATTCCAGCATCAATAGCAAATCCTGTAGCACTTGCATTTGAAATCGATTCATTTATTATTTTAACATTCAATCCTCCAAATATACTATTTGAAAACGCCTTTGCATAGGCAATATTTATATTCAAATATCTTGGGGAAAAAGTTCCGATACCCCCGTCAGGCAAGTCTATGGTCCTAATCTCAATATCTCCAAAGTTCATAGAAACAACACTCAAGCCAATTGCACCGGATTCTCCAATCTTTTGGGAAATTCCAAAGGCCATTAGCTTGATGTCAGCCCCACTTAACCAATCAGTATATGAGAATACTACTTCTGTTTTATTGGTATGGGCTATTCCTGCAACATTGTTAAATATGCCTTCAAGGCCCCCAACATTTGCAACATTAGCGCCACCCCATCCGGAGTTTCTTGTCCAGGGGTTTATCAGCAATTCATCTGCACCCGCCTGTCCGGTCCGGTCTTTATTTCCAGCCAAAACATTATACTGCGGAAATATTATAATACTTATAAAGAATAATGCAACTAAGTACTTATAAAAATTCTTCATGCTATTATATTTTTTCGTTTTATAATCAATTACAAATTTTAGAATTCTTTGAAGTCTTCAACACGCAAGGATCCAAACCACTTGACAATTCTTTCATCACCCGTTTTTTGGTCTTTAACATGAACTATATATATACCTCCCGCGATAGGAATTCCTGCGTGATTCTTTAAATCCCAATCAATAAATGTAACAGGGGCGTCCTTGGTATACTTCCTGATTAAGGTGCCGCTCACATTATAAATGGTTACAACACATTTTTCGGGAAGATTAATAATCTTAACCAAATTTTCTAACGGCACACTTTCATATCCCGAACCAACAGCAAAAGCATAATAAGGATTTGGGACTACTGCAATTTTATCAAGATCGCTCTCTGCCTTTTCCTGATCGAATTCAGACGTAGCTAAATCATCTGTTGAAAAACGATACATTGGAAAATGATTATTTTCGCTATCCTCATCATCAAGAGGAGTAGAATAATACCTCTCAAGAGGTTTTGCAACCCTGATTCTTATTTTCGCATCGTTTGATAACCACTCCTGACCTGTTCTTGATCTAGGTATGGATACATACATTGCACTTGTATAAATATAGGCTAAAAAAGCATCCTGCAATGCCGGTGGTATAGTGTCAATTGAATAGGCTAATGAATATCCTGCATCATAGGCCGGAAAACTATATCTGATGGCCGTACCGCTCCCAAAATGATAATCATCTATTTCTTTACTACCCATAATATAGATATAATGTTTTCCACCGAATAATACAGCCATAGATGGTTGAGCGAAATGGTTAGGGGTTGGATTGAAAATCATATCCCTTCCATTTTCCCCTGCAAGATAGGAATCTTCACCAAACATGATATTCAGCCTTTCCCCGGTTTCCAGATTAACAGCATATCCTGGGAACCAACCCATTCCGTGCGACATAATATAATTCGGGTCACTGTCATTTTGCGAACTGTTATTATCTGAAGGCCAGCCGGAGGGATTTCCATCCTTATCAACTGATGCTGATTTTCGTAATTGAAACATCTTTGCACCTCTTTCGGCCAGGATAGGTTCGGGGCACATTTCAATAACCGGGCTTCTTGTCCATTTCGTCTTGTCAGGAGTTAATACGAGATCAACGCTTGCAACATATTTTAACTTGCTGCTCTTTGATTTTGATATATTATTAAAAACAGGCCCGGCTTCTTTGGGATCCTGAGTACGTTCTGCACACATAAAATAAGGGGCAATGGTTCCGTAAACAAGCTTTTCAAATGCCTCTTCAGGGTCATATGCCTCATCCTGTGTATTGTAATCATCATCAGAAGTCTGGTTAAAGCTGGTTCCTGACCTTATCCAGTTTAATGAACTATTTGGTACATCAAAGTCTTGTACCCCCCTCAGCCATTGCCTTGTACTATCAGCAAACTCAATGGATGACTCTATCACTCCGTTATTGAGCGCCACTATATTCTTTACACCAAGGGTATCGGTTCCGTCAGGCCCAACACTGATTTTCTTACCTATCTGGTACAATCCGGGGTAATATTGTGGGCCGAATGTAACTGAAATACCAATAGAATCGAATAAAAATAATTGTTCATAATTTACATTGGTGCCAACATCACATACATATTTTTTCCCTGTTTCTTCATTTTTCAGGTACCATTTACTTACATATTTAACGCCGGCAGTATCCCCTCCGGGTAATACCTCTTCGGCGCCGTAAACATTAGTAAAAGTATGCCATAAAAAGGTTGTATCAAATTTAATCGAATAGGTTGCTTTCTTAACATTTAATGGGTCGATAACCTTAATATTGACCGGCCCGTATCCGCTTTTATAAACAGGATTATATGCGATGGGATATTCCGGATCTCCATAATTGTACCTCCATACAGTGTCAATATTTCCGGTTACCGTATCAGTAACAAGTTCCGGAATAAGTTTAGCCGGAGGTTTTTTCAGTAAATCTTCAATTGTCTGATCAGTGAATTCTAAAACCTGGCCACCGTTACCCTGTCCTTCAATTCTGGTAATTTCAGGGCCCTCCCCAAAATCACCATTTATAACCACTCCATTTATTGACTTATGTGGAATGGCAGTATATTCATCAATATTTTTACGTCCTGCAAGGTATGGCTCTTTTTGTCCATCAAGCATTGTAGGCATAGTTGGATCATACACCTTGAAATTATTATAGCCATAAGCCATGGCGCTGTAATAATACTGTTTGTTATTCACCAACCGCCTGTCTCCGGTAGCAAAGGCATCTTCTGTTAAACTGAATGCATGTTCAATTCCATTATCTCCACCTATTACTTCAATTACCGGAACGTTAGCTCCGATAGCCCTGTCATATTTAAAATTCACTAATTGTCCAATCCCATTGGCAATATCATATTGGGCAACTAATCGTACTTTATTCAAATCATACCTGCTTTCGGCCAGGGTAACATCGGCCTGCAGCAACTGAAATATTTGATAGCCCTCAAATGTAAAAAAAGGATCGTACTCTTCAGGTGTACCAAGTAAAGAATCCGGTGTTTGAGCCTTTATTTGAGGATCAAGCTCTTTGTATTCTTCACGGTAATTATTTGATGTTGGACTATTTGAAATATAAATAATAATTTCTTTGTCAAGTTCCCGGAATGTCAAATCCGGAGCGTCCGGTCCATCAATGACTTTAAAGCAGTTTTCAAATAGCGCCTGGCATTTATCATCCACAACACGAAGCAATTGAACAGAAGCCCACGGACCACCTGAAATTGCCCTTGCCCATGGAATACCAACAGTAATATAATTTACAGCTCCGGGTTTTAAAGTAAAGGGCCCGGCTGATTGCATAAACCGACGGTCACCTTCAGCATTTCCAACAGTTTCTTCAGTCCAGTATTTTCCGGCAGTATTAAAACCATCGTTAGGAGGAGTACCCTGTGTTCCCCAGTTACAGGGATCGGAATCGTCAGGAAACATAAAATCGCAATCCGGGCCAACAGCTCCGGCAGTAATGTGAGCATTTCCTCCGTACATCATCTTCGTATTATCTTTCCAAATACCTCTAAGGAAGTTATAATATTCGGGAGCCGTTTGAGGGTCGGTAGAATAGGAAGGTCCTGTGTTGTTGTGATAAACAAACCTTTTCATCCCATATCGCTCATCGTCAACAATACCGTTTCCAAAATTAATACCGTTAATAGCCTCTGATCTAACCATGAAAAGTCCACTGGAATCGCCCAGCCAATAATCCATCTGACGAAGCGTACCATTTGAGCTTACAATTTCACAACTTCCATAGAAGGAGGGTCCAAGCAGGCCATCGCCCCGGTACGAAGGATTATCACAGGTATCAGGATCCATGTATGGTCCCTGGAAAAAGTCAACACCAATTGCTGGCGGCTGATCTCCATAAGCCTCAGGACCTCCTTCATCTACCGGTAATCCATTATAACAATATCCCAATCCCCTCTCAACATCACAACCAATATAATCATCCCATGCATAACCTAGGTCTGTGTCAACCCAAGGACTAAAATAAGTCTGGGTCAGCTCATAGGTTGAACGGTTAATGATCTCATAACTGTAAAAAGTCATGCTGTTTATCTCATCATTGGTCGAAAATCCGAATGCTTGCGCACGAATTTCCATTCCAATCGCAGCTCCGTCAGTTTCCGTGTGAATATTACCCTTATCATTAAAAATCCACCAAAGGGTTTCATCGCCTTTAAGTACCTGGTCAACAAGAATACCACCATAATAATTCGGATAATATTCTGATTCAGCAGTAGGTGTGGGAATATAAGTTGGATCTCCAACATAATTTAAAGGGCATAAATCATTATCTAAATCGTAATAGGGATAATCGCCTTGTGTAGGATCATATAAGCCATTACCATCAGCATCCTTAAAAGGCGCCAAATATTTACTTTGTCCCTTGGAATCATCAAGAGGATGAGCCGGATAATCGAAAAAAGATTCCGGTATCTGGTAATCGGTGCTTGGTATAAATGCACCGGTTTCAGGATCAGTGTGTTGAACATATTCATCAATATCAGTTCGGCTTATTATAAAAAACTTATCATAATCTGAACATGTTTCTTCATCCACTGCAGCAGTACCATCTATGGTTAACGGACCGGTCCAATAATCCTGTCCTTGCTGGCGATACCTTAAAGCAGCTAATTTAAGCTGGTTGTTAATATCCAACCCTCCAATCCATAAAGAACCGGAGAACAGAGAGGTTGCCGATCCGTTTGCCGGCACATAATACTGTCCGCCTATACCGCCGGGCAAGTCCCACCACATATCACCTCCTGTATTGATCCTGGCCCTTACATTGTTTACATGTAAAAAGCGGAATCCGGAGGGTGCGCTACAACCGGCAGCTGTAGATTTTATACTTTCAGTACTTTTAAAATTGCCAAACTGGCTTTCTCTAGTAAAACCCAGCCGTACAAAAACGATACAGAACAGTGAAATAACCAGAATTCGGACTATATTTTTCATAATAAGTATAATTTTAATTTCTTATCAATCTATATTATAATTTAAGTTTTTAATAGTTAGAAGTTGAATGATAATCCTAAGCGAATCAGGCGCGGAGAACTATAATTCCATGGATAATTGGTTCTTAAAGCATATAAATCGCGATACGATTGCGGATCTACCTGCGAATTGATATCTCTCTGCCATTCAGCTGCAGCGAGGTATCCGTCATCATCAGGATTACCGGTTGCCGGAAATACACCAAGTACGTTTTTAGTATTAAGTACATTCAACATTTGCAAATAAACATTTAAATATGGATTTCGTCCTCCGGCAGTAGATTTAAATTTAATATCCCTATCGAGCCTCAAATCAACCCTGAACTGCCAGGGCAACCTGGAGCCATTTATAGTCCCGCTTAAAACCTTTGTCCCTGAAGAACTATAAGCGAGAATATTTTCCTGTGCAGTATAAGGTGTGCCCGAACCTCCTGTAACCAATACATTTAAACCTGTGTTTTGTAATATTTGAGCTTTTCCAATTGTAGGCCCATTATAATCTTTACCATCGCTATACCTGTAGTCAGCGGAGATATTAAAATTATGCCGCCTGTCCCAGTTCAAAGGATTTGCTGTCCTGAGATTGGGTAATCCGGAAGCTATCAAAGCTGTTGCTGTTGTTGTGCTGGATCCCGTTCCTTCGGCGAATTGCAATGTATAACTTGCATTGATCCTTGTATTACTGTTTAACCTGCGAAGATCAAATGTTACGGTTAATCCTTTTACAGTTCCGAAATCAATATTATTAAATGTGGTATAGTCTCTGGGATAAGCCCCATTAAAACGATAAATTTGAATATCATCACGCATTTCACGATAAAAAGCTGTTAGCTTTAATGAAGATTTCGGGGATAATTTTTGTTGAAAACCTAATTCATAATCTATGGTTTTTGTTGGTTTTAAATTAGGATTATTAATATTACCACCGACTGTGTTAATAAATAAGTATGATGATGGATCAAACCTTTGTGAGCTCAATGGTCTTTGAGTCAGCACATCATAATGAGCAAAGAACAATGCTTCATCAGAAATCGGGAAAGAGAAAGATATTCTTGGCATCACATTCACTTGCGGTTCATAATCCTGAAAAGCATTGGAACTTACAACCTCCTGACCCGGATCAACCAACAATGGTGTAACTCCTCCCCCCCTGTCAAGTAAATAAGGATCTTTTATTTCGACACCACCTGCATTATACCATGTAAGTTCATTTCTGTATCCTGTAATTTCAGTTGGACTTTGGGCATTGTCAACATAAATTATATAATCATCTCCCATATTTTCCGGGTGAGAAGCCAAAGAACTACTTCCTACATCTACAAATGGCATTTCTTCTACAGTATATGCCGGATAAAATAAAAAAGGATCCTTCAAAACGGGCTGGTTTGCATCAAAGCGGTCAACCCGAAGGCCAACATTAAATATCAGATCGCGAAAAGCAAATTTGTCCTGGATAAAACCTGCAATGTATATAGGTTCATAGGCCGGCATTTTGCGGGCATAATCTCCATTATCATCCAGCTCGGTAAAAAAATCATCAAGGGTTGGCTGATCAGTTAACTTGTTACCTTTATAATCATAGCCATAATAATATGTTACATACTGTCCATCTTGTAGTAACTCATCAGCACTGAACATATCAATGGTATACAGATCCCCATCATAAGTTTTTGAATGAAGATTTCCGTCTTTATCATAATACAGGATTGATCCGGTCTCAAAATCATATGAATCTATTAGTATAAAATCAAGTCCATCTTCATCCAGGCCAAGTTTGTTTCTTAAGTTTTTATCAAAGGTCATCTGAGATTGCTCATCGAATTTACGATAGAAATAAATAGTATCATTGGCTATTTTATCAAGTTCAGGATTTTCCAAATCCAATTGTAAAATATGGAAATTCGTCAATCCCCTCATTCTTGACCACAACGCTCCTGCATCATAATTATACCCTCTTTCTGTTCTTTGGTCATAAAGGAAACCAAATTTAACCTCGTGATCCCCAAGGTCGCCAGATGCAGAAACATTAATCGAGAACTGATCAGCACGATACTCGCCATACCTTCTTTGTGTGACACCAGGCGCATCCCACATACCATAATAACGATCAGGGGACTGTCCATTTATCAAGCCGCCCTTTAGCTGTAGCTGGTCTGAATTCATCCAGTTACCGTCGCCAAATGGAAAATCTCCCCATTTGTTAGGAAAAAGTTCATAAATCTGATCCGTATAATTAGCTAGGTAAGGGTTGTATTCAGCCCTGTCAAAAACATAGGCCGTATCAAAATCCCAGCTATTCAATACATATACATTCTCATAAACAACATTGCCAATTTCTATTTCTTCAGCAAGGCCATAGGTAGGCATTTTATAAGTAGTAAATTTACCGAGATAGCCATATTTAAACAGGTCGTCCTTATGATCAGGATCCATGGTCCTGTTCCGTTGCTGGGAGTAATCGAACTGTACGCTATAAAATACATTTTTCAGGAAAGATGAGCTTCCACTTGAAGTTTCAAATCTTTGGGTAAACCGGCCAAAAACCCTCCAGGAATTCTCCATTCTCAAATAATTCTTATCGTAGTTGAACATCGTATGTCTAAAATATGTATTATTATACTGATTTCCGTCAGACCAGTTAAATTGTCCTCCAACAGTCAAGTTTATAGAATTAATCGGACGAAAGTCAAGTTTACCGGATAAGGCAACACCATACCGTTCCATGTTGAGGTTGGTCTTTGAGTGCTCCAAATCACTACTCCTTACAAATTCACCGGATTGAAATGTACCGCCGGAAGATAATCCGGATGGAGTTAAGGGATTTTCTTGAAGGTAAGCTTGTGTCTCATCATTGGCAATATGAACACCATATGCTGTAGGCCTGGAATCCTTATTATAATAACCGTCACCTGAAAGGAAGAAGCCCAATATGGATGTAGATGATTCCTTACTCTTTTTAACGATTGGTCCCTGGATATTAAACCCTAAGCGACTATGTCCATAACCATCAACAGATTGTTCCAATTCAATTCCAGTTCCAAATTTCCCTGAGGGGCCTTTGGTCGTAACATTGATAATACCTCCACGTGCATCACCGTATTGAGCAGGCAAACCACCAAGATATACCGACACCTGTGCAATTGCTGACTGAGGAAGGGCAGTAGATCCTAAAACCCGGATACCATCAATATACATAACCGTCTGGTCGGACCTGGCCCCCCTAACATTTCCCCTTTCTCCATCTTCTGAGAAAACACCTCCAACAGACGTAGCAATTGCATTTGCGTTCCTGTTAGGCATCTTCTTGATTTCTTCTTCCGTAATATGTCCCCCGGAAACTGTTTCGTCCTTATTAATAAGAGGAATCTCATAAGCGGTTACGATAATTTCGGGAAGCTGCTCAGCAGTAGACTCCATTTCAACATCATGAAACCTTATTTGGTCGGCATTAATAACCATACCTTTGATCAGTACCGTATTATAACCAACATAGGTAGCCCTTACGTCGTATGTGCCCGGCGTGAGGGGCTTTATTACATAATTCCCGTCAAAATCCGAAGTGGCACCGTTTTGTTGAGCTCCACCTAATTCGACTATTATATTCGCAAACGGAATTGGTTCCTTTGTGTCCTTGTCTATTATCTTCCCCTTAAGGGCACCTGATTGTGAAAAAACTAACAGATTTGCAGCTAATACAAACCCAACAGTTAAAAGTAAATTTCTTAACATACCATATAATTTTATGTTAGATTATACACCTGTGCTTCAAAAAAGGGGTAAAGTTAAAAATAAAAAATTGTAATCTCCAAAATTTTTTATCTCTCCCCCTGCATTTAGCCTTTATTTATAGTCAATATAAGGAGCGTTTAAAATCTCCGAAAATATGACTGCTTTTTTTAAATCAAATTCATCAGTTTCCTGATCGAATCCCGTAACCTTTTCATCTTCTATTTCTTCAATTTCATTTGCCGTACTTACTGACTGTCCTTCATATATGAAATCTGCAAGCTCTTCATTGAGAAATGGCTTTATGATCTCTTTTTCCCTTTTTACATTAGCAAACTCGTCCTCAATTATTTCTGTTTCGAGATCGTGTTCTGGAGATTCATAGGGCTGGGGCTGTATGGTTTCTTCACCCATTAATAGCTGTTCAATGAAAGATGGGGCTTTATCTTCCCTGGTTTCAGCCGGCTGAGGCTTTCGGGCATTCTTCTTTTTTTGCGCCCTGTTATAAAGAGTATAAGCCAGCCATATAATACCTATTAAAATAGGTAAAAATTCTTCCATAAATGTCAGATTAAATACACTTCAATAATAGCGGGGTAAATATAATATAAATTTTATTACAGGAAAGATAAAATCAGTTTACGGTTGTATTAAATCAGTTATCGGTAATGAGTTACCTATTAATATAAGTGGTGAAGAAGGAAACCATGCCTTAACCAATAAATATAAATTGAATTATAAATTACTAATTATTTCTATGATCTTTTCTTTTTTTCTTCTCGAAACCGGCACTTTGCTGCCATCGGTCAACAAAATATATCCACCATCTTGTTTTAAATAGCTCTTTATAAATAATATGTTTATTAAATGCGACTTATGAGGGCGAATAAAATTATATTCCTTTAACAATTCCTCATTTTCTTTTAATGTTTTTGAAATGAGTAATCTTTCGCCATTTTTAAAATAGAAAAATGTATAATAGTCGTCTGATTCACACCTGACAATATCTTCAACTTTTACCACATTAATTTTTTCGGATGTAGAAAGCACAATTTTGGGTGGTTCAGTTGGAGGCCTTTTTATATTCTCAAGCAATACCTCAATATTTTCCCTGGAACTTTTACCCTCTTTTTTAACCTCCGCTTTTTTTACAGCTTTAATAAGATCATCGGGGAAAATCGGTTTTAGCAAATAATCGAGCGCACTAAACTTGATGGCTTTAATGGCAAACTGGTCGTAAGCTGTCGTAAAAATCACATCAAAATTGATGTTATTTATTGATTCGAGCAGCTTGAAGCCACTACCATCCGGCATTTGAATATCAAGAAAAACAACATCTGGTTTTTGTTCCTCAATTATTCTGACGCCCTCCCTTACATTTTCTGCTTCACCTATAATTTCAACACTTTTGCAGTACAGCTTTAACAACCCCCTAAGTGTTTCTCTTGAACGTAATTCGTCTTCAACAATAATTGCCCTTAACATATTCGTTGATATTTATTGATATTTTTAATCTTCTTTATAATGAATAATTAATTCAACCTTGGTTCCGGCAGGTTGCCTCTTATCATTTTCCAGGTCATAAACTTTAACAGAAAAATCATCATCGCCCTGCCTGTTCAGAATTTCCAGTCTTGCCTTAGTTATTAACATCCCACGTGATTTTCTTTTTAATCCGGATTGTTTATAGATTTCCATCGATTTCTCCCGCCCAACACCATTGTCCGAAACGGTACAGATTACCCTTCTATCATCCAATTTGAAATCAATTTCTATTTTTCCTTTGGATGGCTTATGAAGCAAACCATGAATGATCGCATTTTCAATATAGGGCTGAACAATCATCGGAGGAATTTCAATGAATTCCTCGTCTATATCCTTGTCAACATTAATCTTATAATCAAACTTATTTTCAAACCTCAGTTTTTCAAGATCTAAGTAATAAGAAATTGATTTTAACTCTTCTTTAATGGGTATATATTTATATGCGGAATTCGACAGGATCAATCTCATTAATTGTGAAAATTTTCCAAGATATTGAACTGCCTTTTCAACATTGTGTGTTAATATATAACTTTGAATAGAGTTAAGTGAATTAAAAATAAAGTGGGGGTTCATTTGTAACCTTAAGGCCTTTTGCTCCAGATCAAACTTTTGTTTTTCAATTTCAAACATCTTTTTCTCAACTTCATGTTTAACTCTAATCCTTTTAATTCTTCTAAAAATAATTATCCATAAAGTTATTATTATTACCAGTAAGAATATGATCCTGAACAACCATGTCGACCACCATGGAGGGGTTATTATTATCTTTAACGATATCGCTTCGTCAGCCCACAAGCCATCATTGTTCGACCCATTGGCTTTAAATGTATATGCTCCGGGACGAACTTTTTTAAATTCAGCAGACCTGTTGTTGGCATCGCCTATAATCCAATCCTTATCAACATTCTCAAGCATATACATATACCTGTTTTTAGAGGGGTTTGTATAATCAAGTGCTGATATCTCAATTGAGAAAAAATTGTCGTCATATTTTAAACGGATCGTGTCGCCATTAAAATATTCTTCTTGTAAGGCTTCATTGAATTTTCTAAAACCGGAAACAACAACGACCGGTTTGTTAGGATTATATTTTATTTCGACAGGGTCAAATACATTATACCCATTCATTCCGCCAAAGTAAAGCTTCCCGTCTTTTCCTTTATAGGAAGCTCCCAGATTAAATTCATTACTTTGGATACCATCTTTTACATCATAATTTACAAACCGTTCACTAATTACATAAAGTTTGGATAACCCCAAATTAGTACTTGCCCAAATATTTCCTTCCTCATCTTCCTGAATTGCATAAACAACATTATTCGGAAGGCCATTCTTCGTTGTATAAGTTTTGAATTGCCCGGTATCAGGATTAAATTTATTCAAACCGCTTCCGGAAGTTCCCACCCAAATTTTTCCGGTTTTGTCTTCGTAGATGGAGAATATAGTATTATTGCTCAAACTGTTTATATCAGCTTCATCATGTTTATACCTGATAAATTTATCCTCCGAAACATTGTATTTGTTTAGTCCGTCATTCGTTCCCACCCATATATTTCCTTTACTATCTTCCATCAGGCAAATAGCAATATCATTACTGATTGTTGCAGGATCATCATAATTGTGAAGAAAGGCATTGAAATGACCGGACTCAGGATTAAAACTATTTAACCCTCTTCCGGTCGCTATCCATAATAATCCCTGCCTATCCCGGATAATATCATTTACATAATCCCCTCGTAAACTATTTTTGTTTGGATTATGTACATAATGTGTAATAGTATGGGTATTTAGATCATATTTATCCATTCCGTTACCATAAAATCCAAACCAAAAACAATTATGGGTAGGTGTATATAAAATCGTTCTGACATCATTTCTTGCAATAGAATTAGCATCGGATGGATTGTTAGTTAGATACGTAAACAAGCCGGTAGTTGAGTTTTTAATATTTACTCCCTGGGAAGTTGCCAGCCACAGATTTCCTTTATTATCCTCGGAAAATGACCATATAATATTATCATTTAAACTTTGATTATCATCAGATATTCTGCGGCAATGTTTAAAATTATTAGAATATTTACTAATTTTATTTACTCCCCGATAGGTCCCTACCCACAAGTTTCCTGATTTGTCTTCAAAAACAGAATAGACCCTGTTATTACTGAGACTGTTTTTATCATTAAGTTCATTCTTAAATCTAATAAAGCTGTTTTCATTCCTGTTGAATAAATTCAATCCTCCATTTTCAGTTCCTATCCATATTTGGCCGGAGCGGTCTTCATAAATTACACGAATCCAGTTATGACTAATACTATTTGGATCGCCTTCAATATTGTAATAACGATTTATTTTTTGCGTTGCCGTGTCATAGTAATTTAGACCATTTATCGTTCCTATCCAGAAATTACCCGACCTTTCCTGTAATATATATCTAACATTATTATTACTTAAACTATTAGAGTCTTCACGAATATGATAATACCTGGTCGATCTTTCTGTTTTCGGATCAAACTTTACAAGACCATATGATGTTCCAACCCATATCATTTCATCACTACCCTCACAAAGATTTAAAATATAATTACTTCTCACACTAAAATACTCCTGGCCTGTTGATAAGAAGGGGGTGAGCTTTTCTGTTTGTTTATCAAACTTAATTAATCCGGCACCTGTGCCAAGCCATATTGAGCTATCACGTGTCTGAATAATGGACATTACGCGTTCATGAAATAAACCGGAGGTGTCTCCGGGAAGATCAGTATATTGTGTAAATTTTTGATTCTTTCGGTCAAACCTATTAAATCCTTTATCTGTACCGATCCAAAATATACCTTCGTCATCCTCCAACAAACAATATATAACATGGTCACTTAATCCGTCTTCAACGTTATAAATAGTAAAGTTATACCCGTCATATTTATTAAGTCCCTCCCATGTGCCAAACCACATATAACCGTACCTGTCCTGATGTATGTTATATATCCAGTTTTGAGATAAGCCCTTTACATATCTAACATTTTCCGACAATAGCCGGTCAAATTTTATAGATTGAGGCTCCTGACCATTTATTGAAAAAGAACAACACAGGAAAACTGTGATTATTTGTAAAGTAATAATTGGCCTATATTTAAAGACACTGAACATAAAAATAATTTATGAGCACCTCCATTTCGATTTGTTCTTTTTGCTCCGGTTTTTCTTTTTCGCTGATTTTTTATTCTTCTTCATTCTTCGTTGGGTATCTTTAGTTTGCATCTTATAATGCCTGTTCACATCCTTCTGATGTGCCTTATCAGCTTTTTTTGTTTCTTTTTCCTGCTGTTTCCTTGCTTTCTTTTCCGGGTTATTAAATCCAAGTATTTTACATCCTGATATAAACAAAACAACAAAAAGAGCAAAAACCAACGCTCTAAATTTACAAAACTTCATTATCTTATCAGTAAATTTTACCAAAGACATTCAATATTATTATTATATTAACGTTGTTCAATTGCCGAAATTAATAAATTATTAATTTTGTTTTTAAGAACTCATGTACTTAAATAAAACTATACAAAACATATTAATAGTATTTTCACTACTATTATTGGTATTTGCCTGTAAAGATGAAGATGATTCACAGGAAGGAATTATTCCCAATGTATATGTAAACTTTTTTATCCAACCTGACGGTATAGATTTTATTCCGGTTGGTAATTGGAAATACTATGATTACGAAGGGTATCGTGGAGTTCTCATCTACAGGATCGACCAGTTTAATTTCAATGCCTTTGAGCGAACCTGCCCTTATGATCCCGATGAAGAATCTGCCATAGTTGAAGTTGATCAATCAGGCATTCTTTTGATCGATTCATGCTGTATGTCGCAGTATAGTATTTTAGATGGAATGCCCGCCGGAGGGCCCTCAAACCTGCCATTAAAGCAATATTTTACGGATTATGATGGCACTACACTTCAGGTTTACAACTCTCCATAATCTTTCTTTCACTTATTCAATTCCCTTTTTTAAGTTATAATTTATGGATGGAGTGAGTTACAACGCCCCAAATGCTAAAATTCATATCTTCTGTAATTTGGATGGGTTTATACTTCTTATTTTCAGGCATTAGATATAAACAGTCTTCTTTTTTTACTACCCGCTTTACGGTGAACTCTCCGTTTAAAACACATAGAACTATTTTACCATCGGCCGGCTCAATTGACCTGTCGATAATCAAAATATCCCCGTTAAAAATCCCAGCATTAATCATAGAGTCGCCCTGAATTTTTATCAAAAATGTAGCGGCCTTATTATTAATCAGGTAATCATTCAAATCCAGTCTTTTTTCGAGAAAATTTTCTGCCGGGGAAGGAAATCCGGCTGGAATATGGGATGAGTAATAATGTATTTCTCCATCTGAATGATCTTCCGGCAAATATATCTCATGTGAAATTGGATTATTAGCTTTTTTGTTTTTATTGTCTTTCACATTCCTGATTTTAGATTGCAAAATTAAGCTTTTCAACAAAAAAAGGTCCCGCTAATCGCGGGACCCTGAAGCACGTTGCCAAATCCAACATAAACCTTTATGGTAGTAAAAGGTGAGAACGGTTGTTTGCTTTACGTTTGATTTGATAAAATTTCCATGGTTTAAATCAATCTGGTATATTTTAGTGCCAACTATATGCCA
Organism: Bacteroidales bacterium; assembly: GCA_030596605.1. Lineage (GTDB taxonomy): Bacteria > Bacteroidota > Bacteroidia > Bacteroidales > JAADJA01 > JAADJA01. Next base: position 27,079 of record JAUVJI010000010.1, on the reverse strand, counting down.
AAAACACTATACCCCTATAAAGCAAGCCTTTACATTATAACATTGGTGAGGGATAACTGTGGGTTTGTGTTCAGTCTTTTACAATTTTGTTCATTACCGAACAAAATATTAATCTTTACCTCCTATAACGATAACTATTTCCCCTTTTACAATTCGTTTTGAAAAATACTCTTTTAGATCATGTAGGGTACCTCTTTTTGTTTCTTCATGGATTTTGGTGAGTTCGCGCGAAACCGAAGCAATCCGTTCCGCTCCAAAATGCTCAATTAACTGATCAAGCGTTTTTACAAGCCTGAATGGGGATTCATAAATAACTATTGTATTATTTAGGGAACAAAGGGATTCCAGTCTTGATTTGCGTCCCTTTTTATGAGGCAGAAATCCTTCAAAATGGAATTTATCAGATGGTATTCCTGAGTTAATCAGGGCAGGAATAAATGCTGAAGCACCCGGAAGACATTCAATTTCAATATCGTTTTTTAAACATTCCCGGATCAGTAAAAATCCCGGATCAGAAATACCTGGGGTACCCGCATCGCTTACTAAGGCAACTTTTTCACCTATAGAAATTCTATCAATAATCCCTGGTATTGTTTTATGTTCATTAAACTTATGATGGGATTTCATTTTGGTTTCAATATTATAATGACGTAACAACTTTGCTGTGTTGCGGGTATCTTCTACAAGAATTAAATCGGATTCTTTTAATATTCGAATTGCCCGTAAGGTTATATCTTCCAGATTTCCGATAGGTGTAGGGACGATAAAAAGTTTTGACATAGTGATTAAAATGTGTTTACAAAATCCAGCAATAGTTTGAAAAAGTCATTGTATTCCGTTAAAGGAACATTGTCAGATACATCATAAATATTATGGTACTCATTACATTCGTCTCCCAGGGTATATATAAAAAAGCACGGCACTTCCCTGGCATAAAACGGATAATGGTCGCTGTTAGCAGCCTCTCCACGCTCTTCTACTTTGCGAATGTATTCATGTTCTGTATTAAGCTTTACCAATGAATTAAATTTATCTTTAAAAACCGATCCATTTACTACTTTGATTCCCTGACTTCCGGAACCTACCATATCAAGGTTGACAAGGAATTTAATTTTCTCAAGAGTAAACAACGGATTTGCGGCATAAAATTCCGATCCCAGCAATCCCACTTCTTCTGCACTAAAGGCCATAAAGGCAATAGAATAGTCTGGTTTGTTTTCAGATAAGGAATAATATCTGGCAAGATTAAGCAGCATGGCAGTTCCACTGGCATTATCGTTAGCACCAGGGAAAAAAGTTTCAGCGCCCATCTGACCCAAATGATCATAATGAGCTGTAAAAACCAAAAAACTATCAGGTTCAACTTTGCCCTCCACAAAACCAATTACATTTTGCGTGTGATAATCTGTAAAATAAGTGCTATTCACCTTGATAGTAATTGTCTTTGAAGAAATTAGTATTTTATCGCTAATTATCTGCAATTTGAAATAGTCCAAAACCTCTTTTCCATCAGAAACGTGCCACCAAACATTATCCTCTTTTAAGAAAATTATACCCCTTGAATTAAAGTTACCATCATCCTTGAATTCCTTTTGATTCATATCCGTAACAATGACTTTATCAGTAATGTCAATCATTCCAAAATCTCCAACAGGTTGAAGCACACCGGCTGAATCCAATAAAAGCCAAAACAACTCAAAAGTTCTGGAAATGCCCGGTGAAGACGAGAAGATAACAAAATCTTCTCCGGGTATTAGCGATTTGCCATCAACATAAACATTAATTGTATCAGGAAATGTGTTAATGGGGATTGAAAATTCTTGAAAGTAATCATCTGCAAAATTCTTCAGGTTAGAATTTATAAACTCATTTTTAATAAATTCCGCAGCTATTTTGTCACCATTATTAACATATCCCCTTCCGTGCATTCCTGAAGATGATAGTGTGTCAATGATATACCTTGCATAATTTTTATCCTGTCCAAAGACACTGGACAAACAAATGATAATAATCGCGAGTACAACGAATTTTTTCATTTCGATTTTTATTTCAATTGTTTATCAATAAACCCGGTCAATTGAACATATGCATCCGAATCCTTCGCCCACTTATATTTCTCAATCAGTGAATTCATATATTCATAGGCATCGTTTAAAGTTTCAAAACTATCCAGCTTATCAATTGTATCATTGTACTCTTTCATGTTTCCATCAAACAATTCGTTGATAAAATAGAATTTATCATTAATTCCAATGGCAAGTTTTAGGCTGGTAGTTTTATCCTTTTGTATTTTTTCAGCAACAGATTCTGATTGTTGATTTTCCGATATTTTATCCAATACTGAAACTTTTTCATCCCTCTTGGGATCTGAAAATAAATCAATTGAACCCGGGACTCTCTCCTTTTCAACAATTTCATCCTGATCAGGTTCTGATTTTATAACGACTGTCTGATTTTCTTCATTTTGATTATCTGATGGAGAAATAGTGACTTCCTCTGTAAAACTAATGTTTAATAGAGCGTCATATATCTTACGGACTTTTTCCATTGCAAGGTCTATGTCTAACTGCGAAATTTGTTGTTTGTTGGTTTTCTGATTTTTTATCAGCTTATTAAGTTCATCCAACACCTTTTCTATTTGTTTAAAATTTACGTTGTTTTTCATTACTACAGTTTTTATTCTATTTCGTTTTGAAAGTCCTAATTAACTAACTTTGTAAAATATTCAAGGGAATAAAATTATAAAAATTAAGCACAGCATCATTCATGTTTTTAGAGAATACAACAAAACAACCCAGGGGAGGAGGGTGGATTGAGGTAATTTGCGGATCAATGTTCTCAGGCAAAACCGAAGAGCTTATCCGCAGGTTGAACCGTGCAAAAATAGCAAGGCAGAGCGTGGAAATCTTTAAGCCAGCCATTGATATCCGGTACAATTTAGAAAATGTTGTTTCTCATAATGAAACATCCATTAAATCAACACCTGTTCAAACTGCATCGCAAATAGTTCTGCTTGCAAACGATGTGGATGTTGTTGGTATTGATGAAGCTCAGTTTTTTGACAACGAGCTGGCTGCTGTTTGTAACTTGCTTGCCAATGATGGTATCAGGGTGATCATTGCCGGACTTGATATGGATTTCCTTGGAAAGCCATTTGGCCCTATTCCCGCACTTATGGCAACCGCTGAGTATGTTACAAAAGTTCATGCCATTTGCATTGAATGCGGCAGCCTGGCTCAATATTCACATCGCTTTGTTGAAGATAACAGCCTGGTTTTACTTGGCGAAACCGACAGGTATGTTCCGTTATGCCGGAAGTGTTTTCTTGAAAAACGAAATCATAAATAGCATTTTCTCTTTCTCTTTTTAGGAATTCCAATATTTAATAATTTGCTACTTTTGCAGCCCTATAATTATATTTAATAATTTAAATTTTTATTGAAATGAAAAAATTTGTTGTATTGACATTAATGGCAAACATTGTATTTGCTTCAGTAGTTTTTTCCCAGGAAAAACAAGTTAAGGTTTTAATAAGTACCGATTACGGTGATATGACAGCAGTTCTTTATAACGAAACCCCACAGCATAGGGATAATTTTGTGAAACTTGTGAAAGAAGGCTGGTATGAAGGTTCGCCATTTCACAGGGTTATCAAAAATTTTATGATACAGGGAGGGCAAAATGCTGATGGCAGATTAGACCCAGGATATAAGGTTCCGGCAGAGTTTGTTTCCGGTTTATATCACAAAAAAGGCGCTTTGTCGGCTGCCAGACAAAGTGACCAGGTAAATCCCGAAAAAGCCTCGTCCGGTTCGCAATTTTATATCGTTCAGGGAAAAGTTACGCCTGCTGATCAGGTTTCTATGATGGTTTCAAGAACAGGGTATGCTTATTCCGATGAACAAATTGAAATTTATTCAACCATTGGAGGAACACCACATCTTGATGGTTCATATACTGTATTCGGAGAAGTAATAGAAGGGCTTGATGTCATTGATAAAATTGCCGCCGTGAAAACAGGCCCTGGCGACAAACCTGTTAAGGATGTAACTATGTCAATTAAAATCATAGAATAATTCTTTCCTGTAATGAAGGATAAAATCAATGCATATATTGAAGAAATAAATTCATTCAAGGCAGCAACCGGGGAACAGGTTGAAGGATTCAGGATTAAATTTCTCAGTAAAAAGGGGATTATTCCAGGTCTTTTTTCTGAAATGAAAAGCGTACCTCCTGATGCAAGAAGGGAGATGGGCCAAATTCTAAACCAGTTAAAGAACAAAGCTCAGGAAAAAGTAAATGAGTTAAAAAGCGTTTTTGATAAAAAAGATGACGGAATTACCGCTTCTTCCGATCTTACTTTGCCGGCTAATTTTATTGAGTTGGGATCACGACATCCTATAACAATTGTGCGGAACGAAATAATCAATATTTTCTCACGGATTGGTTTTGTTGTATCAGAAGGCCCGGAAATTGAAAGCGATTGGTACAATTTTACAGCTTTAAATTTCCCGGAGGAGCACCCTGCACGTGATATGCAGGACACTTTTTTTATTGAAAAAAAACCTGATATTTTATTACGAACCCATACATCTTCGGTTCAAATACGTGTAATGGAAAAAGAAAAACCTCCTATCAGGGCTATTTTCCCGGGTAGGGTTTTTCGTAATGAAGCAATATCAGCCAGGGCGCATTGTATCTTTCACCAGGTTGAAGGATTATATATAGACGAAAATGTTTCATTCGCTGACCTGAAACAAACATTATATCACTTTGCTACAGAGTTTTTTGGCGCTGAAACACAGATCAGGTTCAGGCCATCCTATTTCCCTTTTACTGAGCCTTCTGCCGAAATGGATATCTCATGTTTTATTTGTGGTGGCAAAGGATGTAAGGTTTGTAAAAAAACAGGCTGGGTTGAAATTTTAGGATGTGGAATGGTGGATCCGAATGTACTTGAAAATTGCAATATTGATAGTGAGAAATATACCGGTTTTGCATTTGGTATGGGTATAGAGCGAACAGCCATGCTAAAATACCAAATCAATGATATTCGTCTGTTTTTCGAAAATGATATCCGTTTTCTAAAGCAATTTGAAAGCGCTATATAGTCTTATTAACACTTGCATTCAAATGCCAGCTTTTAGTACTCATCACCATAATTTTGACTTACAACCAATAACAGCATAAATGGTAAAGAGACTTTTCGATTTGTTGTTTTCTGTTTTGGGGTTGATTTTTCTCTCTCCATTATTTATAATTTTATCGATAATTATTGTTGTTGACTCAAAAGGCGGTGTTTTCTATTTTCAGCAACGGGTGGGAAAAAACAACAAGGATTTTGGCTTGATTAAGTTTCGGACAATGGGGGAAAAATCCGATAAGGCCGGTCTGCTAACAATTGGCGCTGAAGACAACAGGATAACAAAATCCGGGAAATGGTTGAGAAAATATAAGATTGATGAACTCCCTCAATTGTACAATATTTTAAAGGGCGAAATGAGCTTTGTTGGCCCTCGTCCTGAGGTTAGAAAATATGTTGATTTGTATAATTACAGTCAGTTAAAAGTTTTGTCGATAAAACCAGGCCTGACCGACTATGCCTCCATGAAATATATTAATGAAAGTGAAATCCTGGCAACCTTTAGTGACCCGGAAAAAATTTATATTGAAAAAATAATGCCTGAAAAGCTGGTCCTCAATCTAAAGTATATAAAAGAGCAGGGATTTTTCACCGACTTCAATATTCTTTTCAAAACAATGGTTAAAGTGTTTAAATAATCCTTGCATTGAATTCGAGGCTTCTAAAGAAAAATTTAAAACACCTCCACGATATTTCTCAGCTCTTCAACCTTATCAAGATATCCGAGTTTTTTATAGGAAAAGATAATATTCTCGAAAAGCCTCTTAATGATGGTTACATTATCACAAGGCTCATAATATTTGGAATTTGGCTTTAATTTTAAATGCTTAACAAATAATTCGATTTCGCGCTGTGTAAATACTGCACCTTTATTGAAAGGGTTAATATAAAAAAGCACATCTCTATCATTGGCCGCCGAAACTCTTTCTTCCGTAATTTCACCAACATAAGCAAGGATAAAATGCTGTGGCAAGTTAACGCCAAATACAGGGATTCCCAGCTTTTGCGTAAGAATAATATACAAGATACCAATAGATAAATGATTGCCTTTCTTGGTTTCAAGAAGGTTATTTATGAAAAGGTTCTGTGGAGCGTCTATATTTACTTTGTTTCCTGTAAACCGGTGAATATCAAATAAAATATGGTTAATCACTTTGATTTTTTCAAGTGCGGTCAGATTATCATTTAACTCAAGCCATATGTCCTTTTCTATCTTTTCAATATTGTCTTTTAATTCTGCATCGTTCAAATCAGGGTATTGGTATTTCGAAACAAGACAAAAACCTTTGAATAAATCAAGATGACCTCGCTGCACCCAGTCATTTAGTTCCGATTTCAGATTGTCAAGCTGAATGATATGAATAATATCCTCAATTCTTGTCTGGATATTATTGTCAAATGAATTGTCCCATGCATTTTCCAAATGAGGAACCGCATTTATTCCGTAATATAATATTTTATCTCTGATTTGATCGAACATAGCATCACTTGGCTCATCAAGCATACTGATGAGGGCATTAAGTTCATTATCTGTTGATTTGTCAGCCAATTTCTTAAGTCTAATTTTTTATCGCTATAAAAATATTAAATAAATTACATCTCCAAAGATCACAATAATCTTTCTATATATGATCAGCAGGCAATGTAAATTTAAATTTACTTCCGGAGCCAAAATTACTTTCAGCCCAAATTTTGCCACCATTTTTCTCCACAAATTCTTTACATAGTATCAATCCTAAACCAGAACCTTGTTCATCAGAAGTACCTTGTGTTTTGTACTGGTCATCAATCCGAAATAATCGTTTTAAGTTTTTACTCTCAATTCCTATGCCTGTATCCGCAACACATATTTCAATAAAATCCCCTTTATCGCTGAAAGTAAATTCGACCTTTCCGCCTGGTTTCGTAAACTTAATTGCATTGGAAAGTAAGTTTCGAACTATTACCTTGACCATATTTTCATCTGCAAATACTTCGGTTGGAGAAGGAATTTTAGAAAGAATTTTTAATTTTTTATTGGTAGCGGTTGATTTCAATACGGAAATGTTTTCTTTTACCAAAACACTTATATCAATCAACACCGGATTATATTCAATGTTACCTGTTTGGGTCCTGGACCATTCAAGCAGGTTTTGAAGCAACTTAAATGTATTTTCCGATGCTTCGCAAATATTTTTAATGAAGATTTTGCGTTGTTTTTCATCAAAATTATCATACGCTTCATAAAGCAAGTTTGAAAAACCCAAAATAGCATTGAAAGGATTTTTAAGGTCGTGGGCAATAATTGAAAAGAATTTATCCTTCATTGCATTGGCATTTTGAAGCTGCTTTTCCGATTCAATTAAAATTGACTCTGTTTCTTTTCGCTCAGTTACATCTATGGCAACAACAAGAATTGCCTGGCTTCCATCATAGTCAATAATAGTACCTTGAGTCTCTATCCACCTTACCTTTCCATCTTTTCGAATGTACTTGAGTTGGTTCCGCGTTGGGGTTTTTTGCCCTTTCAATGCACGCTGGATATTTTGCTGTGCAATGTCATAATCATCAGGATGAATCAATACCTTAAGCCAATCTTTGTCTTTACCTGTTAAATCCTTAAATTTATACTGGGTTAATTCCTCCATCCTGGAATTAGCAAAAATCAACTCCCCTTCCTGAACAACCAACATGGCCTGTAGCGAATTTTCAACCAAAACCTGGTATTTTAACTCCGATTGTTTCTTCGACCTTACAGCCTCTTTTGAAAAGGTAACATCTTCAACGTTTATTATCAAACTCGATACGTTTCCCAGCCTGTTTTTAATTGGCGTAATATAATATCTCAGGAAAACTTTTTTACCCCATTTGGATTTGTACGAAACCTCATTAAAAAACATTTTCCCTGTTTCAATACATTTCAATATCGCATCAGACAGACCTAATTCCTGCAAAGGAGGATATTTCAGGCAATTTATCTCTTTTGTGTCCTCTTCACTGGGAGATCCTAATATTTCAAGAATCTTTTTGTTGGTTTCGAGAATTTTACCTTTTTTGTCAATATAAATAATGCCCGTTGGTGAATGCTCAACGAGATTTTTATACTTTGTTTCGCTTTTACCTAACTCTTCGAGGGTTTCGGTTAACTTTTCCTTTTGTTCGGTAATCTCCTTATTAATATTTATTAATTTTTTATTGGCCCTAATTTTCGTCTTTATATCATAATAAACAAGGGCCCCGAAAACCAACATCAAAATAAATATAACTACCAGGTACAATCGTTGTGTTTTAATCGCTTTATCTTTTTCCTGATACTCTATTAACATCAATTCTCTTTCCCTGTCAATTCTGTCAATCTCATATTTAGACTGTATTTCTGCCAAATTATTATGGAATTGTTTATTATAGATTGTATCTTTTTGTCCTGCATAAAGTTGGTAAAACTCTAACGCTTTTAAATGGTTATTTCTCTTTTCGAAAATTTCATAATACAATTCATAATTTGTTAGGAGGACTAATGATAACTTCAGTGAATCGGCTATTTTGAAACTTTTTGTGTTACAGTCATATGCTTTATTTAAATCGCCAAGTTTAAAATGAACCCTACCGATAGTTTGAAACGATTGCGCTATACCCAATTTATTGCATAGCTTTTGCTCAATCTTTAACGAATTCATTAAATATTGTAGGGCATTATCATGATCGCCCAATTCAAAAAAGCTTTCGCCAATGTTGTTCATTGCATGTGCCTTTCCATGATCATCCCCGAATTCATCATAAATATCAAGTGCCTTATTATAAAAATCAATGGCTAATTCGTTCTGATCCCAATCACTATAAATTATACCAATATTATTATAGGAATCTGCAATTCCCATATTATTATTAAGATCTTCTTCTATTCTTAAAGATTTTTGATAATATTCAAGAGCTTTTTCTTTGTTTCCCCATTCATAGTATACAATTCCAATATTATTAAGTGCATGCGCAATGCCTTGCTTATCTTGCAATTCTTCCACTAATTTCAGTGATTCGAGATAGTATTTTAATGCTTTCTCGAAACTTCCAAGATCAAAGTAAACAACTCCAATGTAATTGTTTATCTCTGCTATTCGATTTTTATCTAAACTGCTCTCTTCAATGATCAGGGCTTGTTGAAAATAGACAAGGGCTTGTTGAAAATCACCTGAAGAGTGGTAAATATTACCCAGATGATAATAGAGATTCGATAATTGCGGTTCACGACTTAATTGTTCCTCAATTTCAATTGATCTCTGTATGTATAAAATAGCTGTATCATTAATGTTTTTGCCGGAATATGCAAGCCCAATTGAGAAGTATAATTCAGCTTTTATAGTATCGTTTTTTTTATTTCTTTCTGCATTTAATGCCCTGGTGTAAAAACCAACTGCGTCAGCATATTTATCCAAATGATAACTGGCATCTCCAAGATTAATTAAAGCTTTTGCCTTTTGATCTTCGTCATTTATAATAATTGCCAGTTCCAATGCATTGTTTGCATATAATTTGGATTTTTTTGGATTTAATGAAAGATACTCCTTCGAAAGTGAATTTAACAATCCGGGTTTTTCTGCAACCGGTGAGACTTCAATGTCTTTCTCAATCCGGGTAATATTTAGTGCCTTCTCTTCACTTTGAGAAAATATTGAAACTGCGGTAAACAGGAATATAAATATCAGGACAATTCCTTTAACCGCTCTTTTATAGATAACAAAGTTCTTCAAAAGATATTAAATTAACGCAAATGCAAGATAAAAATTTTTTACCTATTATCCAAATTTTATTCAACCAACAAAGCATTAAACCGTTAACCTGGTCAATATTAGTTCAATCAGATTATTAATTGCTTCTTTATAGTTTTGGTTATATTCTTGTTTTTTCCTGTTAGCAATAGCAACACATGCAGTAATTGTATTATGACCGAGCAATTTGCCCAACCCAAACAAGGCTGATGTTTCCATTTCAAAATTAACAATTTTAATTGTCTCAAATCTAAAATTCTCCAATTTTTTTATCAAATCAGGATAAGCGAGCTTAAGCCTGAGGATTCTTCCCTGTGGGCCATAAAATCCTGGAGCAGTAGCTGTAATTCCATGAATAAATCCTTCTCCCAGTTTATTTATCAATTTTTCAGCAGAACGAACAGCATAAGGTTTAGGAAGGTCTTCCGGCCATTCAGAATATTCAATAAAAGCCTCTGTCATCTCCTTGTCTATAACTTTATCCCTGTCATTATAAAAACTTAACAATCCATCCAACCCAAGGCCATACTCTGATAAAACAAATGCATTTAGTGGAATCTCAGGCTGAATAGCGCCTGATGTTCCAAGCCTGATAATATCCAAATCCTTGTGTTGCTTTTTGACAGTTCTTGATTTCAAATCAACATTTACAAGTGCATCCAGTTCATTCATCACAATGTCAATATTATCGGTACCCATACCCGTCGACATTACAGTTAAACGCTTCTTATTTAAAAAACCGGTATGTGTATGTATTTCCCTGTTGGCTCCCTTAAATTCAATTTCATCAAAATAGTTTGAAATAATTTCTACCCGATTAGGGTCTCCTACAAGAATAATTGTATCAGCTAATTGATCCGGCTTAATTTTTAAGTGATAAATACTTCCGTCAGGGTGTAATATTAGCTCAGACGGTGGTATAAATTTCCCTGCATCCATGAATAAATATTCCTAATTTTGTCAAAAAAAAGTACAAATATAGGAATTCTTAAGTGACAGCAGAAATAATATCAATTGGCGATGAATTATTAATTGGGCAGGTGGTTAATACCAACGCATCCTGGATTTCAGAGCAATTTAATAATGCAGGAATTAAAATTTCCAGGATTAATACCATAGCCGACGAGAAAATTCAAATTCTATCTGCCCTGAAAGAAGCAAGTGAGCGAGCTTATATTATATTGATAACAGGTGGCCTTGGTCCTACAAAAGATGATATTACCAAAGCAGCCCTTTGCGAATACTTTGGTACAAAACTTATTTTTGAGAGTTCGGTTTATGAGAATATCAAAAATCTGTTCAAAAAACGTGGTTTTAAGATTGGAGAATTAAACAAAAAACAAGCAGAAGTTCCGGAAAGTTGCATACCGATTGAAAACATACACGGGACTGCTCCCGGCCTATGGTTTGAAAAAGAAAAAGTAATCTATGTTTCAATGCCTGGTGTTCCTTATGAAATGAAACAGATGGTGAAAGACTATATCATTCCTGAACTATTGAAACTTTTTTCACCTGGAGCAATTGTACATAAAACAATTCTGACACAAGGCCTCCCGGAATCATTACTTGCAAAGAAAATCGAATCATGGGAAGATAATCTTCCCGGAAATATTAAACTGGCCTACCTGCCAAGTCCCGGAACTGTAAGATTAAGATTATCTGCTACAGGGAGAAAGGAGCCGGAGTTAGAAAGACAAATAATTAATGAGATAACAACTTTAAAAAAAATCATTCCAGGTATAATATTCGGATATGATAATGACCGGCTGTATGAAATAGTTGGAAATATGTTAAGGGAAAAGAACCTGACTGTTTCGACTGCTGAAAGTTGCACCGGAGGTTATATCGCTCACCTGATCACCTCTGTGGCAGGAAGCTCAGATTATTTTAAAGGATCAGTGGTAGCATATTCAAATGAAATAAAGGAATCATTGCTTGGTGTACAACATCAAAGCTTGATTAATTTCGGAGCCGTGAGTGAACCAGTAGTAAAAGAAATGGCGATGGGTATAAAAAATAAAATGAGGACGGATTACACAATTGCAACATCAGGGATAGCTGGTCCGGGAGGGGGTACGGAAGATAAACCCGTAGGTACTACCTGGATAGCCATAGCAACCCCCACAAAAATAATTTCAAAGAAATTTATGATGGGTGATCACAGAGAGAGAAATATCAAAAAAACTGCTATGACAGCATTGAATATGTTAAGGAAAGAATTACAGGCTTGATGTCTTAACTATAATAATTTTATACTTTTAAAGTTTATTGGATAAATATTAAGCAGATTTAACAAAATGCAGGAAGATTTCAGTAATAATATTTCTGACGAAAAAAATAAAACTGTAACAACTGAAGTTTCAAAGAAAAAATACAACAGATATGTGGTTATCTTTTGGTTAATACTTGTATCTGTTATCCTTTTTACGGTTTTACTGTTTGGACTTATTTCAAAAGGCAAGCTGGGATACATGCCAACATTTGAGGAAATAGAAAATCCAAAGAGCTCTCTTGCTTCTGAAATTTATACCGCTGATGATGTACTTCTTGGAAAATATTACATTGAAAACAGATCCGACTCCCGGTTTTCCGAATTAGATTCCAACCTGGTACATGCATTACTTGCAACTGAGGATATTCGGTATTACAGCCATTCGGGTATTGACTTCCGGGCATTGATCAGGGCCGTTTATGGCGCTGTAACCGGCCAAAACAGGGGAGGGGGAAGTACAATTACCCAGCAATTTGCCAAACTTCTTTTTCATGAAAGGCCTGACTCAAAAGCCAAAAGAATTTTACAAAAGTTAAACGAATGGGTAATTGCTACCAAACTCGAGCAGCGATATTCAAAAGATGAAATCATAGCCCTGTACCTTAATAAGTTTGATTTTGTCAATAATGCTGTTGGAATTAAGTCTGCGGCTAAAATTTATTTTGATACATCCCCGGATTCCCTGAAGTTGGACGAAGCAGCATTGTTGGTGGGAATGTTGAAAAACCCGGCATTGTATAATCCGGTACGAAGGCCTGACACTGTTCGCTTCAGACGAAATGTTGTTCTTAGACAAATGTTGAAATATGGATACATTTCTTCTGTGCAATATGATACAGCAATTCAAATACCGGTCGACATGTCGAAATTTGGCCGTCAGGATCATATCTCCGGGCAGGCAACTTATTTTAGGGAATACTTGCGAGGCAAGTTAAAGAAATGGTGTAGTAAACATTTTAAACCGGATGGAACTCCTTATAATCTTTATAAGGATGGCTTGAAAATTTATACGACACTTGACTCCAAATTACAACAATATGCCGAAGATGCTGTTTATGAACATTTAGCACTTTACCTTCAACCCACTTTTTTTAAGCACTGGAAAGGACATACGAATGCTCCTTTCTATTTCGAAAAAAATGCCTCTGAAAAAATTAAGAAAATAATGAACCGGGCCAAACGAAGGTCTGAAAGGTATCGCAAACTGAAAGCTGCCAATGTTTCTTCTGATTCCATAAATCTTAGTTTTAATACACCAATACCTATGAGGGTGTTTTCATGGGACGGTGAAATTGATACTATAATGACTCCAATGGACTCCATCCATTATTATAAATTTTTCCTGCAAGCCGGATTAATGTCAATGGAGCCATCAACGGGATATGTTAAAGCCTATGTAGGTGGAATTAACTATAAACATTTTCAATACGATCATGTAACACAAGGTGCCCGGCAGGTTGGTTCAACTTTTAAGCCTTTTCTTTACACCCTTGCCATGCAAAACGGACTATCTCCCTGTACTATGTTCCCAAATATTCAACCCATTATTTATCTTGACAATGGTGATACATGGGAACCCAAAAATTCAAACTCAAAAGACAAAGGCCTTGAAATAACGTTACAATACGCCCTGGCAACTTCTAACAACTGGATATCAGGGCATCTCATCAAACGTTTTTCTCCACAATCAATTGTTAAGGTTGTAAGAAATATGGGCGTTACCAGCTTTCTCGATCCTGTTCCGGCAATCGTTTTAGGGTCTTCAGATTTGTCACCCTATGAAATGACCGGAGCAATGAACACATTTACCAATAAGGGAGTTTATATCGAACCAATATTTATTACACATATTGAAGATAAAAATGGCAACCTTTTAGAAGCCTTTATACCAAAACAAAATGAAGCCATGAGTGAAGAAACAGCATTTCTAATGTTGGAATTGATGAAAGGTGTTGTTCGATATGGTACCGGTATAAGGTTGCGATTAACATATAAACTGGAAAATCCGATTGCCGGGAAAACTGGCACCACCAACAACCATTCTGATGGCTGGTTTATGGGATTGACCCCCGACTTAACTACAGGTGTTTGGGTGGGTTGTGAAGACAGGGCTGCTCACTTCAGAACGCTTTACCTGGGACAGGGAGCAAATATGGCATTACCCATTTGGGCTTTGTATATAAAAAAAATCTATGCCGATTCTACACTTAACATTTCACAGGAAGATTTTGAAAAACCATTAAAGGAGTTAACAGTAGAAATTGATTGTGAAAAATTCAATGCCACAAAGAATAAAAATGTATTTGATCTGGAAGAAGAATTTTAGATGTCATAACTTTTTTTGAACTATCGATTCTCCAATAAACCTTATCCTGTTTTCCAATAATGCTAAGCATTTCAAAACAAAAGCTAAATAAAAGTATAGTATCTTTGCCAAAATTTTATTGATGAATAAAATCAGTCATTTTTTTCAAAATAAAAAAATACAAAATTCTCTATCATATTTGGCAATTGCAATAATTGCAATCTATATAATAGTTGTAAACTTTAATACTAGGTATTGGGAAAAAGATGATCGAGTAATTATTAATGATATCAAGCTTTATTATGTGTATTTGCCTGCTATCGTAATTCATAATGACCTTTCTTTTGAGTATGTAGATAAAATCTATGAAAAAAATATTAACCATATTTGGTTTATACCTTCACCAAAAGGAATAAGAACAGTTATTACCACTTTTGGAATGTCCATTGCCTACTCTCCCTTTTTTATGATTGCACATTCTTTGGCCCCTCCTCTGGGTTATGACGCTAATGGGTATTCCTTGCCCTATAAATTTGCCTTGATGTTTAGCAGTCTGGCTTATGCCTTGATGGGACTTTTTTTTCTGAGGAAGCTATTACTAAAATATTTCAATAACACTGTAACATTAATAACCCTTCTTATAATCGGGCTCGGGACAAATCTAACTGTTTACTTAACAAAAGAAGCTCCCATGCCACATTCTTATGAATTTGGGCTTATTTCAATATATTTATACTTTGTCTCAAAATGGTACGAAAAACCCAAATTTATGAATAGCTTTTGGGTTGGTTTTCTTGCTGGTTTAATTACCCTGATAAGGCCAACAAACATACTTGTTTTATTGATCTTGTTTTTTTGGGGTATAACCTCTTTTAAGGATATGAATCAAAGGATAAGGTTTTTCACTAGATCTTATAAACTGGTTATTATTATGGCCGGTTCATTTATTTTAATTTGGCTACCACAGTTTCTATACTGGTATGATATTTCCGGTTCAATATTTTTCAATTCTTATGAAAAGAGTGGTTCAAGTTTTTATTTTAATAACCCTCAAATCATTAATCAGTGGTTTAGCTATAGAAAAGGCTGGTTATTATATACGCCAATTATGATTTTTGCATTGACTGGCTTGGTCTTTTTAGCCAGAGGCAGAAAAGCGCTATTTATACCTGTTTTATTATATTTTCTGGGGATGGTGTTTATTCTTTCATCATGGTGGAGTTGGTGGTTTGGAGGGGGGTTTAGTATACGGTCATATATTGATATGTATGGTGTTATGGCAATACCGATTGCGGCATCTCTAACAGCTGCAATGAAAAGCAAACTACCTGTTAAAATTATTACTCTTTCTATCGTTGGATTTCTAATTTTTGTAAACCTTTTCCAAACTTATCAATATCGAAAAGGAATAATTCATTATGATTCCATGACAAAAAAAGCCTATTGGGCTGTTTTTCTTAAAAAACATCATACACATGATTTCTACCAACTGCTTGAGAAACCGGATTATCAAAAAGCAAGAAAGGGTATTTATGAAATTGTTCCTGACTATTATTCAAAAGAGTAAATTGGCAAGGTTATAATTTGTTATTTTGAAAATTAAATAACGCAAACAAGTATTAATGGATACATCGTATAAAACCAGCATTATTATTCCAGCATACAACGAAGAAGGTGCTATTAGATTCGGGCTTGAAAAACTGATCAATTTAAATTTCCATGCAAAGTATGAGGTAATTTATATTGATGATGGCTCTACCGATAAAACAGCTGATATAATTAGGGAGTTTCCGGTAAAACTCTACCGGCACAATGTAAATAAAGGTTATGGTGCGGCCTTAAAAACAGGAATCAGAAAAGCAAGCGGAGATAAAATTGTTATTCTCGACAGTGATGGCCAGCATGATCCTGATAACATTCAAAAAATTATTGATATGCTGGATGATTTTGATATGGTTATCGGAGAAAGGTCGTCAGATTCATTCCAGGTAAAAAACAGGCAGTCGGGTAAGAAGTTAATAAAATGGGTAGGGGAATACATGGTTGAACAAAAGCTGCCTGATTATAACTCAGGATTTAGAGGTTTCGGGCGAAATATTATTTATGGTATGCTCCATCTAATGCCCAATGGATTTTCTTTTTCTACAACTTCTACCCTGGCCTTCCTGAAAGAAGGTTTTACTATTGGAACTTTTCCTATTAAAGTGAATGAGAGGGTTGGGAGAAAGAGCAATGTCAAATTTGCAAAGGATGGCACCAAAACAATGTTGCTTATCTTCCGGATCATCATGCTTTTTAATCCATTGAAAATATTTTTCCCGGCTAGTGTGATTTTCATTTTAATTGGATTATCGTTTGGCGTTTATGGCTATATAATCGCTTCCAGGTTTTCAAACAGCGCTATTTTACTTACAACACTTGGAATGTTCCTGTTTTTTATCGGTTTAATTGCTGATCAGATTTCTATGCTCAACAGGAGAAGTCAATAAAAAATATTATTGATCATTTTATACTTTTCGGATTAAATGAGAGACTATTCGAATACAGATCATAAGAACACATGGAATGATACAGATGTAGAGCATCACTGGGATAGTGTGGCTGATATTTATATAAAAGAGAACGAAAGGGTAAGCAAGGCACACAACCAACGTTTTATTGAAAGCACACAATATTTGAATTTATCAGATAATCTTCAAGTCCTCAATGTCTCAAGCCGTGATTGCGAAGCAAACGATTTTATAACCAAAGAAAATTCAAGTGTATCGGTTATCAATGCCGAAATATCACAAGGATTGATGAATGTGGCAGACAAGGTGAGGCCAGAAGTAAAGCAGGTTAAGATAACCACCTATTCAGAACTTCCTTTCGAAAACAAAACTTTTAACAGGATAATTACATTGGAAACGCTGGAACATGTTGCTGATCCAATACACTTTTTAAACGAATTAAACAGGGTTTCTACCGAAGATGCCCGAATGGTTTTAAGCTGCCCGCCTCTTACCAGTGAAATCCCCTACAGGGCTTTTACAAAACTTTTTGGCGGACACGGAGAAGGCCCTCACCGTTTTTTGCGATCATCTGAAGTCAAGGCCATGCTTAAAAAAACAGGCTGGAAGTTAATTTTGCATAAAGGCACTGTATTAATTCCGGTTGGTCCTGAATTTTTGCAGAATTTTGGAGAATGGTTTATAAAAGTTTTTCAGAAAACTTTTATTTCTGAATTAGGAATAAGGCAATTTTTTGTTTGTGAAAAGTATTAACAAGTTAAAAAAGGTAATGAATTCTGACCTGTGCAACAGGTGCGGAAGTTGCGTTGGTTTATCTAATGGAATAATTACTTTTGAAAATAAAACGGGGAAATATTTACCCAAGCTTCACGGTGAGCTTAGTAACGAACTTGCTGATAGGATCTGGCATGCTTGTTCTGGAAAGGAATTTGATTTTCCATTTTATAGAAAAAAAACATTTGGTGATAATATTAATTTTCACAATTATACCGGAGTTTATCGAAACATTTATATTGGCCACAGCAAAAACGAACAAATACGCAAAAATGCAGCAAGTGGCGGAATAATATCGGGTATCTTGGCTTGGTTGCTGAAAAACAAAAAAATAGATGGCGCTGTACTTTTGAGAATGTCTGAGAACCAGCCATGGATGAACGAACCCTTTATTGCCACAACAAAAGAGGAGATTTTATCTGCTGCTCAAAGCAAATACACCATCAGTTCGGTTAATGAAATCTTACCGGAAATTGAAAAATTCGATGGTAAACTTGCTTATGTTGGTTTGCCTGGGCAGGTTCAATCCATTAGAAAACTCCAGGAAATAAATTACCCATCTGTTAAAAATATTAAGTACATTTTAGGGCCATTTTACGGAAACACCCTTCACTTTTCTTCTGTGAAAAGCTTTTTGAAATCATATGGAGAAAAGGATTATACACAAATAAATAAACTTTATTTTCGCTATGGTGAGTGGCCGGGGAATATGAGGGTAGAGTTAAAGTCGAATCGGATTATTGAATTACCGAAATTTCATGCAAACTACCTGATCCCATTTCATATTTTAAAGAACAGCCTTTTATGCACAGACCTTAGCAACGAATATACCGATATTTCAGGTGGCGACGCATGGGCGCCAGTTTATGAAGAAAGAGGAAAAGGTTTTTCAATGGTAATTTCACGATCAGAAAAGGGACAAGAAATTCTTGATGAAATGATTAAGGAGAATGAAATTTCATTGAACCCAATTGAAATTGACGAAGCCATAACAATGCACTCTCATGGTTATGACTTAAAGAAAAGGGGAACTTTTATCAGGATGAAATACAGGAAGTGGATGGGACTGGAAAATCCCGATTATGGTTACACTAATAAAGGATTCTCCTTCAGCCGCTACCTGATGGAGGTAATGATTGATATTATGTTTATTGTTTTGGGCACAAAGCCTGCCCGATTCCTGGTCGAAAAAATTCCCCCGCATATTATTGGTGGTATCTTTGAAAAATCAAGAACCATCTGGAAAAAATCAACCCACAAAATAAAAAGAGAAAAACTCAGTTAAAAAAAACTGTTTTTAGTTTAAAGAGAAAAGTAATATTTATAAAATGCCTAAAGAAAAATCAAATAGAGAAAGTCAAAAGAGCAAGAAAATCAAGGGGTTCTCTCTTTTGAGGATTTTGGGTATTATCATCTTTATCATTGTTTTATTTAATGTTGACCTTGCAGCAATATGGGAACACATCAAAAAAGTAGACCTATTATTTTTGTTGCTTGCTATTTTTTTCCAAATCATCCTTTTGTTGGTAAAGGGATATCGCTGGCACATTCTGAATGATGGTAGCAAAAACAAGGCATCCATTTTTCAAAGCCTGGGTGAATTTTTTGAAAGTTATGCTATGGGGGTGATCACCCCTGGCCGCATTGGAGAACTAATGAAAGCAGGATATCAAAAGAAAAAAGAAAAAGTAATCGTTTCGGGAGTAAGGGTTCTGGCTGAACGCGGTTTGGATATTGGATTTTTTATCATCATTGCAGCCTGTGCATTAATTTGGGCAAATCTGATAATAATAAGTCCACTTCTTAGTTTTTTGATCCTTTTAGGAGGTGTAATAATCTTTATTGTCGCTATTTTACTAATCGGATCAAAAAAAATTTATACATGGATTGACAAATTGGTTAAAAATATTTCAGGATCGTTTAAGTTTCGCACAAAAAAGGAAATATTAATAATTGTCATTTTGGCGTTAACTAGCAACCTGTCATATTTTATTTCCTGTTATTTTTTGGCTTTAGGTATAGATCTTCCAATTTCTTTTTTAACTGTTTCGGGAGGTGTCGCCATTGCCGGATTGCTAAATATGCTTCCAATTACCGTTATGGGGCTCGGCACAAGAGAACTAACTTTTCTATATGTTTTTAAAGCTTTTTCGGAAGCACAGGTTTTAGCCTTGTCAGGATTAATTTTTCTGGTGGCGCAAATTGGAGGAGGAATAATTGCGCTCATTTTGGGTCAGATTTTTTTGAATTTGAAAACTCCAAAAAACGAACCTGTAAATTAAGATTAAATTACTATGAATAAATATGTTATTGTAACCGGGGCTAACGGATATCTTGGTTATTATGTTTGTAAAGAGCTGTTAAACCAAAATTATAAGGTGATCGGATTAAAGCACGATCACTTTTCCTCAAGAATAATCGAAAACGAACATATTGAATATATTGACTTCGACATAACAAAGGAGCATACCACCAACGAACAACTGCTTAGGATTGCGAAAAATAAAAATGTAATTGGAATTCTTAATTTGGCTGCGCTTCTCGGAAGCTCTGATTACAATAGCAACTTTGCTGTAAATGCAAATGGGGTACAAAACCTGATCAATTTTGCAAAGAAAGCCGGTATTGACAGAATCATACAAATAAGCAGTGTAGTTGTTTTAAAAAAAATAAAAGGGCCATACGGCGAAACCAAGCTTATTGGCCAAAATTATCTTACTGAATCTAATTTCAATTACACAGTTTTTATCCCGGCCATGATAATGGGGCCAGAAAGTCTTGGCCTGAACAGAGTTCTTAAAAATGTATTTCGGATACCCTTTTTCATTCCTCTGATTGGAAGAGGAAAACAAACACAGCATCCGATTTTTGTTGAAGATTTCGCAAAATATATTGTTAAATCAATTGAAGAGCCCGGGTCTTATCGAAAGATTTATGAAATTGCAGGAGATACTGTTATTTCATTTAAAGATTTCATTTCACTGATTGTTAAAATTAAAAAGCAAAATAAAATATTTATCCCTGTTCCCCCATTCTTTGCAAAAGCTTTGGGTAAGATTTTCCAGAAAACACAAAAAGTTCCTTTGTTTACCGCCGAACATGTGAAAGGGATTTTACAGGATTCCAGGCTTGATACAACCGCTATTAAAAATGATCTTGATTTTATTCCTACGCCACTTGAACAGGCACTTGAACATTGCTTAAATAAAATTGGAAACAATTGGGATTATTATCTAAAACCGAGAAAAGAACAAATTGTAAAACAGTCCGAATAAAAAATAAAGGGGCTATAATGAAATTTTCACGACAACAAAAAGTATTTAGTAGTATCACAAACCGGAAAAGTGAATCGGTTGAAAAATACCTGTTCATTCTATTCTCCCTGCTAAATCTTTTACCTTTATTTCTGGTAAAATACACAAGTTCTCTTGATGGCCCTCAACACCTTTATGTTTCAAGAGTAATTGGAGAGCTATGGAGATCAAACGAACTTTTTGAACAGTTTTTCAAAATCAACGATATCATTGTTGGAAACTGGACTGGCCATTTTTTACTATCGGTTTATCATCTGTTTTTACCGGGATGGCTTGCTGAAAAATTCCTGCTTGCCACTTATCTGATTGGAATTGCTTTTTCTTTTAGGTATTTGGTAATTTCAATTAATAATAAATCTTCATTCATCAGTTTTCTTATATTTCCTTTTTCATATACCTCCCTTTACCACCTTGGATATTATAATTATTGTTTTGCAACGGCAGTTATGCTGTTTGCTTTTGGATATTGGCTGAGAATTGAGAACAAATTGAATATTTCCAAATTCTTTGTTTTTCTGCTTCTTTTAGTCTTACTTTATTTATCCCATTTTTTTGTTTTTGTATTCTTTGGAGCTTCCATTGTTTTTTATATGCTCATATCCTTTTTGAATGTTCTTCTTGACAAGAAAAACAAAAATGATTTAATAAGACGAAATGTAAAAAAGATAGTTTTCCTGGTTTTTGCCTCTTCGGCAAGTATCATTCTGGCTTATAAATATTGGATAAGTTTCAGTGGTTATTCGGCATATTTAAAGTATAGTTTTTCTGAGTTAATACAGTTTCTTTATGATATTAAATCATTGATTGGGTTTCACACTATAATAGAGGGTGCTGAAAATAATATGCTATTTCTCCTGCTCTGTTTTTTATTCATTTTTGCTGTTGTTGATCGAATAATAAAAAGAAAAAACAGTAAATCAAATCAGGATGGATCGCTCTTCAGGTATTTTAATAAAAACGATTTCTGGCTTTTGTTAACATTCGCATTTCTTGCGTTATACTTAATAGTTCCGGATCGTTTATCAGCAGGAAACATATCGAATCGGTTAAGTATTATACTATTTCTGTTTTTTATTACATGGTTAAGCGCTCAGAAATATCCTGGTTTGATTTCATTTTTAACAATTACTATAATTATTATCTATTCAATTAATACAAGGGCTTATCAGCATAAAAGTCTTACCAAGGCAAGTAAAGCAATATCAGAATTAAAAGAAATTCAAAAATTGATCGTACCCAACTCAATTGTTTATTCATTTAACTACATGCCAAGTTGGCGACAACTACATTTTCAATATTATGCCTGTGTTGATAAACCCATTCTTAATGCAGCCGGACCCGAATGTAACGGCAACTTCCCGCTGATATGGAATTTAGAAAAACGCCCGGCTGTCTACCTGGGCACAACCAATCTTGAAAATTTCTGCAATTATTGTTCAAGTACAGATGTAACTCTTCCGAAAAAAACAATTGAATATGTGATAATTTGGGGTGCAACAAATTTTCATTCTATTGATAAGAATGACAAAGTAAAAGTTGTTCTTGAAAATAATTATGAAAAAATTCATACATCATTACTCAAAAGAGCTGAATTATATAAGCTAAGGTATTAATCCTCAAAAATTCACCAATTCCCTTATCTTTGAACCTTTATAAGAAATTTCGCCCTGGCTGTAAACTAACAACGCAAAAAGATAAATAATATATGGTATTTAGCAGCAGTCTGTTTCTCTTATATTTTTTACCTGCTTTTCTCATTATATATTTTATTCTGGGAAAAAGGTTTAAAAATATTTTTGCACTGCTTGCCAGTATTTTTTTCTATGCATGGGGCGCTCCTGATTTCATTTTTGTTGTGCTTGGTTCCATTTTTATTGACTTTTATGTTGTTAAATTAATGGACAAGGCGGTTAGAAGGAAAAAACTCCTTTTAATCTCGTTATCTGTCCTATTAAATATAGGTTTACTCTTATATTTTAAATACGCCAACTTTTTTATAGAAAATGTAAATAATTTTTTAACCATCCTTGGTGCTAAAAATCTGAATTGGACTAACATTGCCCTGCCCATTGGTATTTCATTTTTTACTTTCCAAAAACTGACTTATTCGGTTGATGTTTATCGTAAGGTTCATGCTCCTTTAAAAAAAGTAACAGACTATGCACTATACATCCTGATGTTTCCCCAGCTAATTGCCGGGCCGATTGTCAGGTTTAATGAAATTGCTGATCAGATTGAAGACCGCAGCTGGAATGAAAACAATAACAACAGGTTAACCGGATTTTTCAGGTTTACCATAGGATTAGGAAAGAAAGTACTTATTGCCAATGTATTGGGAGAACAAGTTGACCTGATATTTGCAACCCAGGATTTGGAGTTTAACACAATAACAGCCTGGTTGGGTATCATTGCATATGCATTTCAAATATATTTTGATTTCTCAGGATATTCAGATATGGCTATTGGTATAGGAAGAATGATTGGATTTAAGTTCCCCGAAAATTTTAACAATCCATATATTTCGCAAAGTATTACAGAGTTTTGGCGCAGGTGGCATATTACACTCGGAAAGTTTATGCGCGACTACCTGTACATTCCCCTTGGAGGAAATCGTGTAAGCGCCAAACGTTTATATTTTAACCTTTGGGTTGTTTTCCTGATTTCAGGCTTATGGCATGGAGCAGCCTGGAATTTTATGATTTGGGGCGCTTTCCATGGATTATTTCTTGTTGCGGATAGACTTTTTCTATTAAAAGTGTTTCAAAAAATTGGGAAAATACCAAGCATAATAATAACTTTCTTTTTTACGCTAATTGGTTGGGTACTTTTCAGGGCAGATAATATTTTTATGGCCAGGGATTACCTTAATAATATGTTTGATTTTGATTTTAGCAACGATGTTATTTATTTCAACAATAAATTTATTACAATATTGATAATCGCCATCTTTTTCTCTTTTTGGGGAGGCTTTAAAAATATCGAGAAATGGCAGGAGAAATTATATGCACAAGGAAAAGGCCTGAGGATTATTATCTTAATGTTTATCATTTCTATCGTTTTACTAATTGTATGCGTGGGATCAATTACATCATCCGGATTTAATCCGTTTATATACTTTAGATTTTAAATAAATTGAAAATTGCAGAAAAAATATTGGTCTTATTAATTGTTCTGGTTCTGGTTCTTCCGGCGATTCAAAAGGAGTATCCTTTAATCATAATTAAGGAGCTCGATGGAGATTTTATATTAGCTGAAAAACCAGCCTTTAGTTGGAAAGATTGGTATGATGGCAAATATCAAACTGATTTTGATAAATACCTTGAGGGTCATATCGGCTTCCGGAATTTTCTTGTAAGACTTACAAATCAAATTGATTATGGCCTTTACAGGGATCCCCATGCTGAAGGAGTTGTTGTAGGTAAAAATGATCAGCTATTTGAATCTGATTACATCAGGGCTTATACAGGTGGGGATTTTATCGGTGAAACAAACATTGATAAAAAAATCCGGATGCTGAAGTTTATTCAGCAACACTTAAAAAAAGAGATAAACATTGATCTTATTCTTGTTTTTGAACCCGGTAAAGGATCGTTTTATCCCGAATATATTCCTGATCGATATTTTCTAAATGCAAAACCAAATACCAACTACAAATGTTTTGTTCAAAAAGCGAAAGATTATAATGTTAAATATATAGATTTCAACTCCTTCTTCCTAGCTATCAAAGGTAAAACAGAATATCCTCTTTATGCACAATACGGCACACACTGGAGTATTTATGGAATGTCAATTGCCGCTGATTCAATAATAAAATATATTGAGCATATACGTAAGATTGACATGCCGGAAGCTTTCATTGATAGCTTTCAAGTAGAAACCCGATCACGACGACCCGATTATGATGTCGGGAAAACCCTGAACCTAATGTGGCAACTCAACGAAAAACAATCACTTGCATATCCGGTATATCGTTTTGAAAAAAATCAAGAAAAAAACAAACCAATGGTTTTAGCTGTAGCCGACAGTTATTACTGGAATATTTTCAATACGCGCATTCCTCAAAATTTATTTAGTAATGAAGATTATTGGTATTTCTATTCCAAAGTATATCCGGATACATACTCTAATCCGGTATTTGTAGGGGACTTGGACCTCAAAGAAGAAATTGAAAAACAGGATGTGATCCTGCTGATGGTGACCGAGCGATTTCTTTACAAATTCGGGTGGAATTTTATTGAAGACGCTTATTCATTATATGGAGAGGCCTCTGAGTATGATAAAGTTCACAAATACAAATGCGACATATGGAATTACAGTGAATGGTTTAATTCGGTAATTGAAAAAGCGGAGGACAGGAATCTCACCCTGGAAGAGTGGCTTGAAGTAGAAGCAGAATATATATACAGCCAGGGCGATATTGATGGCTTCCTAACCTATAAAGGACCGAAACATTTTGAAGAGAATATCCGGAGAAGCCCTGATTGGTTCGGGTCATTCGAGATAAAAGCCGCTGAAAAGAATATCTCTGTAGATAAATTGATTGTAAAAGAATCTGAAAATATTTTCAAAATAAACCACCCCAAGGCTGCTGCGAGGTATTACGATATTGAAAATAGTAAATTGATAATCCTGAATGATAGCACCCTATTAGAAAATGCCAAACTATTTGCAGATAAATATTTTCTTACTAAAGAGGAGTCTCTACAAATTCTTGCTGAAAAATTATCTAAAAATCAATAGATCAGAAATGATAGGTTTATTGCAAAAAAACACCCCGTTTTATAAACCAAAAACGGGGTGACTGTTATTAAAGGTAATCTTTATCTTAAATTGAAGCTCGTTTTCCCGATCTCAAACCCATCAGCATAAATTAATACATTGTATGTACCGACCATAGCAGGATCCGATTTAGTCTTTTTAGTCCAGTATATACATGTATATGTATCTTTATTTTGGTAGTCCAGTTCTTTTTTAGAAGAATATTCCATTTGCTGACCCTGAAATTCAAAAGTATAATCATCCCCAACTTTTTGCGTAACAACCACATTATCCGGCCTTAAGATCCGTATATAAACAGTTTTTATTCCCGGTTCAACCAATTTGTTTTCACCTAGGGTAAAACAAATTTTTACCCGCTCTATTTTTTTCGCCTTATCTGTTTCTCTTTCCCTGCCGCTTCCTGTCAGTCTTACACCGCCCGCTGTAATACTATATGCTTTTAGTACTGTGGCCTGGATAACTTTTTCAACCAACTCTTCTTTCTCCTTGCTTAATTCGCGGGATTTATCCTGCTCTCTTGCATATTGTTGTCTTATTTTTTCATTCTCTTCCTTCAGTTCCCTGTTAACAGTAAAAAGTGAATCAAGCTGGTGTACATAACCCTGAGTTATATCCCTGAGCATGTTGAGTTTTTTGTTAACCTTTCGATATTCCCACTTATAATTTAAGAGTTGTTGAATTTCTTTGGCATTGGCCAGAATAATACTGTCCTTGATTGACAATGAATCAGCAAGTGTGCCGTATTCAATTTTAATACTATCGTGTTTGGTCAACAGATTGTTGAGTTCATATTGAAGCTCGACGCGTTGTTGCTCTTTCTCATCAACCATGGCGTTATACTTGCTTTTCATCGAAAAGAACCAAACGATCAAAGCAACGGCGATGATCAGTAAAATAATTACAAGGACTATCAATCCCTTAGATCCTTTTTTCTTTTGAGTGCTTGGTGCAGCAGTTGGTTTTGTTGTTGACTGTTCCATTTCTTTTGCGAATTAGTAAGTTATTAAATAATTTGCAAAGATAATTTAATGTATTTAATAAAAGACGACTTAATCAAATCAGGCAATAAATATAAGAAAAAAAACAATGCAATTAAGCGATAAACAAAAAAGAGGCTAAATTTTATTTTGATGTGCTGGCTTCAATTTATTACTTTTTTTATGCCACTTTTAAGTACTGTAGTTTGGAAATTAAAAAGTTAACCAAGTTTATATTGTCCCAATCTTAAATAAGCCAGAAC
>JAUVJI010000011.1 GCA_030596605.1 Bacteroidales bacterium | reverse complement strand
CCGGTGGTGGCCAGGATATGTTCTCCAATGCCGTGATCAATCCGGGAACTTATTTGATCGTTGTTGAAGATGAAGGCAACATTGATTATAATGAGGAAACTTATACATTCTGTGTGGACTTTACGGCCAACGCTCTGGAATTAAACCAGATTTATGAGGAGGCAGCGCCTATTTCGGCAGACACCTGTTTTGAAGCCAATATTTATGGAGATAATCATCTTTATACAATAGCCAATGATGTGGATTGGTTTGAAGTGCAAATTGAGGCTGATAGCAGTAAGATAGAAGTAGCGGTTACTTCCGTGCCTGATAATCTGGATCTGAATATAGGTATTTACCAGGTAATCGAAAATGTACTTACACTTATTGCTGACGATGGTGATGGAAATGCCAGCGGTGGTCAGGATATGTATGCTAATGCTGATGTAAATGCAGGGACTTACCTGATCGTTGTTGAAGATGAAGGCAACTATGATTATAATGAGGAGACTTATACATTCTGCGTAAATCTGTTCCTTGGTATCAATGAACTGTCTTTATCAAATCAGTTGGACATATTTCCAAATCCGAATAACGGCCGGTTCAGGATAAATCTTCTTTCAGAAAACAATGATCTGAAAATATTGGAAATAAATATTTTTAATTACCTCGGCAGAGAAAAAGCAGAACTTCAGCAAAACGCGTCTGAGGGTAATGAAATATTTATAGACATTAAAGACTCCGCCAGGGGATTATATATGTTGAGAATCCTCACCAATAGAGGAATTGTCACCAAAAAAATCCTGGTACAGTAGAAACCCCGGAGGATGGCGAACAAACCGCCATCCTCTGGTTCTCTCAAAGGGAACCTTTCTATTACCAAACTTTTTATTAAAAGATAAATAGTATTATATTTTCTGAATAATTGATTTTTCAAATTGTCACATTAATACAAATATTTTGTTTTTAAAAATTTGGCAGCTTTGGCTATATAGCCTAAATTATCCGGATTTGTAAAACCTGGAATGAATGTAATCATAAATTTCGCTTACCCTGAGTTGGGCGGTTGAAGGCCCGCTTCGGATATAGAAAATTTCATCATTATTATGATTGACATAGGCCGGTTCGTTGGCCGGCTTAATATCAACCCTGAGAATTTTAAGGCCATTTGATTGCTCAATGTTGGCGGTAACAAACCGGGTGTGTTGCATACTGATCCGGTCCTGGACAAGTTTTGTTAAATGAAGCAAACAGTGGTCATCATCCTTGAACTTATCATTGGTCAATCCAAGTATTTCTTTTTTATCATCAACGCCTATGATCAAAGTTCCTCCAGATGAATTAAGAAAAGCAGCAATGGTTTTAATGGCTGCGTTTTCAATTTCTTTGTCAAATTTCTTTGTGAAAAGATTCCATCGCAGGGTTGATTTGAATTCCACAAAATCGTTTTCACCTTGTTCTATCAAACTGTAAGTTGATGTATTCTGTGCATTCGTCAGGTAAGACGAGATCATTTTGGCAAGTTCAATGAAAATTTTAATGGAGATTGTTGAAGGGATTATGTCTTCATTCAATAAATCCTTTCCATTAAGACTAAACAACAAGGATGGTTCAATTGCTTTTATGGTACCTGTCCTGAGGTTATTATTGATTACTGCAAGTTCACCAAAAACATCTCCCTTTTCAAAATATTTGTCATCATTTCCAGCCAGTTCGAGCTTCAATTTGCCATAGCGTACGATGTATAAAACTTCCTCCCTTTCAAGCCTGGCAAAGACCAGTTCGTTCTCCGGAATTTCCCTGGTTTGTACTTGTTTTATTATATGTTGAAGTTCATCTTCTGTCAGGTTTTTAAAAATAGAAATTGATTTTAAAAATTCAAAATGTTTAGGATTAAGTAAGTCCATGAATAATAAATTTATAAAAGTTTAGATGTTGGCTTTGGATATTACTCAAATGTCAAATAATTTATCAATCATTTTATCATTTGCCAGATTAGGGATGGTAACCTTAAGGTTTGGTTCTGCTTCCATTGCCCTTTTAATGGCAAATATCGCTCCTTCGTTCCGTGCCCAGCTACGCCTTGATATCCCGTTATTCACATCCCAGTAAAGCATCATTCTTAATCGCCTGTCTGCATCTTCCGATCCATCCAGCAGCATACCGAATCCACCATTGATCACTTCTCCCCAGCCGACGCCACCACCATTGTGTATGGAAACCCATGTTGCTCCCCTGAATGAATCACCGATCACATTCTGAATGGCCATGTCAGCAGTAAATTGCGATCCGTCATAAATATTCGAAGTTTCACGATAAGGTGAATCTGTCCCGGAAACATCATGATGGTCACGACCCAAAACAACAGGAGCAGATACTTTTCTCTCTTTGATGGCTTTGTTAAAAGCAGTTGCGATTTTAGTCCTTCCTTCACAGTCAGCATAAAGTATGCGTGCTTGTGAACCTACCACCAGCTTGTTTTCTTTCGCTTCCGATATCCATTTGATGTTGTCTTTCATTTGCTGCGAAATTTCAGATGGAGCTGTAGCTGCTATCTCTTCCAGAACTTCCATGGCAATATTGTCTGTTAAATCAAGGTCTTCAGGCTTTGATGAAGTGCATACCCACCGGAAGGGCCCGAATCCATAATCGAAACACATGGGTCCCATAATATCCTGCACATAGGAGGGATATCTAAAATTACCATCTTTTTTCAGGATATCTGCTTTGGCTCTGCTTGATTCCAATAGAAAAGCATTTCCATAGTCAAAGAAATACATCCCAATTTCGGTAAGTTTATTAATAGCAATAACCTGTCTTCTTAATGACTCCTGTACCCGCTTTTTAAACTCATCAGGATCCTTTGCCATCATCTTATTGGATTCATCAAATGTTAATCCTGCAGGATAATAGCCACCTGCCCAAGGATTATGAAGTGATGTTTGGTCCGAACCAAGATCAACATGGATATTTCTTTCTGCAAGCCTTTCCAATAGATCAACGATATTCCCAAGGTATGCGATTGAATGGGTCTCTTTTTTCTTTTGAAAATCCAATGCTACATCAATGGCTTTATCAGCCTTCTGGGTTATACCATCTACCCAGCCCTGCTCAAACCGTTTGTAAGCTGCCCTGGGATTCACTTCAGCTGTGATGCTTACTACACCGGCAATATTAGCTGCTTTTGGCTGTGCACCGCTCATTCCACCCAGTCCTGATGTAACAAATAATTTTCCTTCCAGGCCTTCTCCTGATTTACTGACTTTTCGCCCTGCATTCAGAACAGTAATGGTTGTTCCATGGACAATTCCTTGTGGCCCGATATACATAAAGGAACCGGCTGTCATTTGTCCGTATTGTGATACACCGAGTGCATTGAATTTTTCCCAATGATCCGGCGATGAATAATTGGGAATGACCATTCCATTGGTTACAACAACCCGTGGAGCATCTTTATGCGATGGATACAACCCCATTGGATGGCCTGAGTACAAGACAAGTGTTTGTTCATCTGTCATCTCCGCCAGGTATTTCATTGTAAGGCGGTATTGAGCCCAGTTTTGGAAAACAGCGCCGTTTCCACCATAGGTGATCAATTCATGGGGATGTTGTGCCACGGCATCATCAAGGTTATTGCTCAACATCACCATGATGGCAGCTGCCTGTTTTGATTTGTGCGGGAATTCATTAATACTTCGGGCAAAAATTTTATAATCCGGCCTGAACCTGTACATGTAAATCCGGCCAAACTTATCCAGTTCTTTTTTAAATTCCGGCCCCAGTGTTTCATGGTGTTTTGGATTAAAATACCGCAATGCATTTTTAATGGCCAGCTTTTTTTCATCAGCTGTTAAAATATCTTTTCGTTTAGGGGCATGATTGATGTTCCTGTTATAGGACTTGGGTTTGGGAAGTTCTTCAGGAATGCCCTCTAAAATGGCTTTTTGGAAATCTATTAGTTCCATTATACTTGTCTTTTATAGATAAAAATGAGTAGTCAAAATTACAATAATTATTCAAGTGAAGTTATATGGATATTGATAGAATTTTTTGAGATTGATTGAGACTGATGGATATTGGTGTATTTTATTTTAAACATTTTTTATCTCTGTATCTGAAACTCCCTTATTCCCTCTATCCCCATTTACTCATTGCAATTCAACCTATTTACCAATAACCGTTAACTGATTTTTTTCCACCGTTAACTGATTTACCATTGACTTATATCGAAAGTTTTTATATATTCGTCGGAATTTATTTTACCACTATAACCATTCTTCTGTTTAAACCGAACTTTGAGATGTAAATCTCATCAAAACAATAATGGATTTATTAACCAAACTTGCACATTATGAAAAAGCTAAATTTACTTTTTATCGCTCTCCTGATAACAATCTTTAGTTTGGGTCAGGATGAAGTATTAACGCCCACTGAAGAAATAATTGGCAACACTTTCTATGATCTACAATCCTGGCGAACCATGCAAAACAGGATTTTTTATTATGATGATGGTACCATCGGAGCCGTATGGAATATGGGAATGAATTTTCCGAATTTCCCGGATATGGGAATCGGGTATAATTATTATGACGGTAACATGTGGGGGCCTTACCCGTGGCAGTCAATCACTTCTGGCTGGGCAATTAATCCATCTTATACAGCCTATCTTGAAAGCGGAGAAATGTGTGTTTCTCAGGGGAATGATGGTTTGTATATTAGCTACAGGGAAGAAAAAGGGACAGGCAATTGGACAGAAGGTTACTTCCCCGGCACAGGCTATAAACATCCGGTGGTTGTTACTTCTGGTGTTGATCATTCGGTTATTCAATTGTTGTATTTAGATCCGGATGAATCATTTACTCCAACAAATGCCCAACCAACCAGAGGGTTTATTCACTATGCCCGTTCAAGTGACGGAGGCCAAACATGGGATATCAATCAGCAGGTTCCCGGCCTTGGGCCAGATCAGTATTTGGGATTTACTATCGGCTCTTATTGCTGGGCCGAACCAAAAGAAGATGCAATTGCATTTATTGCCGGAGATTATTTAACTGACCTAATATTAATGAAATCTACAGATGGAGGAGATACCTGGCAAAAGACAGTTATCTGGGAACATCCTTACCCGATGTTTGAAATATTCTCATTCGATTCGGATACATTTTATTGTAATGGTGGAGGAATGACGGTTACTTTTGATAATAATGAAATGGCTCATGTTGCTTTTGGATTGAGCAAGGTGTTTTCATCAACTCTTCAGGATACTCTTTGGTATGATCCGTATGCAGATGGTATTGCCTATTGGCGTGAAGATATGCCAGGATTTATAAATACTATGAACAGCCTTAATCCCGATTCTTTAAGTGTTTGTGATAATTTAATTGGATGGTCTTATGATATTAATGCTAATGGAACACTTGATATTTTACCTCCTGCATACTACCCATCATTAGGTTTGTCAACTATGCCCAATTTAATTATTGATGATTATAACAGGGTTTTCCTTATATATAGCTCTGTAACCGAAACTTATAATACAGGTACAGAAAATTACAGACATTTGTGGGCGCGTACCTCAATAGATTTGAATTGCCAATGGGGAGAATTTTTTGACCTTACATCAGATTTAATACACATTTTTGATGAGTGTGTTTATCCAATTTCAGCTAATAGAGTTGATGATAATTTACATTTAACTTATCAGACTGATAATTGGCCCGGATTATCAGTATTTGGCGACAACCCAATTTATTCTGAAAACTCCATTCGATATATGGAAGTACCTATTTATGAAACAAAGGGTGGCGAAAAATCAGTATTTGTTGACTTTAGAATAAATCAGGATAGTATATTTGAAGGAGATACGGTTTACTTTCAAAATCTATCTTGCGGGTGTCCTTATCCCTTTTTATTCAGCTGGGAATTTGAAGATGGTAACCCCGAAACCAGTACCGATATTAATCCATTAGTTGTTTATAATAATCCCGGAACTTATGATGTAGGATTGACTGCAGATAATGGTGTAAGTCCTTCACTTGAATATAAAGCTGATTACATCACGGTTTATCCTTTAACTTCTGTAGCTGATATCCATCATACAAAGAGTATCAGTATTTCTCCAAACCCTTCCAAAGGTATTTATTATATCAATTTAAGTCATTATGAGTCTAACGAAATTAAGATTGAAGTTTACAATATCCTTGGCAAAAATATATTACAAGAAGAATATTTAAATGTGGAAGATCAAATTCTAAAGATTGATTTGACCAATTATGATGACGGTATTTATTTTATCAGAATAAAAAGCGAAAGCACAACGATAACAAAGAAAGTTGCAGTTCAACACTAAACCCAGTAGGAACGGATGCAGATCCCGGGAGTTAATTTGGATTACCGGGATCTTTTTACTAATTTTATAGAAATTATATTTTTTAAAAAAGTAGGTTATGAAAAAGTTTATGTTTATTGTTTGTATTCTTGGGATATTAGTTCCGGGAATAGCCCAGAACAGGGCAGTTTCCTCAAAGGAAAAAAGAGAAATGGGGATAATAATTGATAAGTCAAAACCCCAAACCACTCCAATTGTAAAAAAGGATTATCCCATTGTTAAATCAACCCAATTTTATTCAGAAGAAGAGCAAATTGGAAATACAGTAACTGATAATCAGGCAAACGGATCTACGGATAGCAGGGTTTATTTATATGAAGATGGAACAATAGGGGCAACCTGGATAAGAGGTATGTCGTCATCAGCGTTTCCAGACCGGGGGACCGGATACAATTATTTTGATGGAAATACCTGGGATGACTGGCCTGAAGAGAGAATTGAAACACAATGGTGTGGATGGCCATCATATGCTCCTCTCGGTGAAAACGGAGAAATGGTGGTTTCACACACTTATGGTTCCGACCTTTTAATATATACCCGTCAAAATAAAGGGATAGGTGACTGGTCATATTCTGTGTTCGAAGGACCTGCCGGATGCCCTCCCCTGGTATGGAATAACACTATCACCAGTGGTACGGATCACAACCGGATTCATTTACTGGTATGCTCCTGGCCGGATTATAATTATCAGGGAATGCAGGGGGCCATCTTATATTCCAAGTCAACGGATGGCGGGTTAACCTGGGATATAGAAAATGTTATATTGGACGGAATGACTTCAAATGAATATTGGGCACTTTCCGGAGATATTATGATGTGGGCACAACCCAGGGGAGATACATTGGCATTCGTAGTCGGAATAGAATCATCTGATATGTTTCTTATGAAATCGACTGATGGGGGGAAATATTTTAATAAAACTATAATATGGAACAATCCTTATCCTTTCCTTCATTTTGGCATGACAACCGATACTTTTTATTGTGTAGATGCAACACATTCGGTAGCAATGGATGTTAACGGGATGGTACATGTTGCTTTTGGAATAAACAGGTCATTATATCAACCGGAATACGCAATTGGGTTTCCATGGGTAGACGGTATTGGCTACTGGAATGAGAATATGCCGGCGTTTTCAGATGATCTCAATGCCCTTAGCCCTTATGGCGAACCAGGATCGGAAATGATCCAGGACTATAACCTGATAGGATGGTCGCAAGATGTGGATGGCGATGGGCAGCTAACTTTTCTGAATAATATTGCATTGTATTATCAGGGTTTGTCAAGTATGCCACAACTGATCATTGATGAACAAAACCATTTTTATTTGATTTATTCATCCATTACCGAAACTTACGACAACGGTATTAAAAATTACAGGCATCTCTGGTCACGAAAGTCTGTTGACGGAGGTAATACATGGAGTAGCTTTCATGATTTAACATCCGGTATAAACTATTATTTTACTGAATGTGTGTATCCTGCCTGTGCAAAAAATTCTGATGAATATATTTACATGTTATACCAGGCAGATGATATCCCGGGGGCTGCCGTATGGTGGCAACATCCATGGCATGAAAACAAAATCATGTTTATGAAAGTGCTCAAGGATGAAATTACCTTTGAAAAAGAACCTCAGCCATTTATTTTAAATGAGGATGTTTCTCAAAATTATCCCAATCCTTTTAACGATTACTCCTATATAAATATAAACCTGAGAAAAGCCTGTCACCTTCAATTGGTTATAAAAAATATGATGGGGCAAAAAATGCATGAAAAAGATATAGGCTATTCAAAGCCGAGCCTGAATAAGATTTCAATAAACGGAGCAAATTTAAGTCCTGGTATTTATTTCTATACGGTTAAAGCAGGAAGTGTAGAGGTTACGAAAAAAATGATCATTAAATAATACTTGTATTATGAAAGCCCAGATTCTTTTTACAGCCTTTCTTACATGTATTCTTTGCGGGTATTCTCAGGATCAAATCCAAACTCCTGAAGAAGAAATCATTGGAACTACATGGTATGATGTTCAAACCACCCGATCCATGCAAAGCCGGATTTATTATTTTCCTGATGGGACAATAGGCGCTACGTGGAACATGTCGTTTGACTTATATGGATGGGAAGAAATGGAAATCGGGTATAATTATTTCGATGGTGATAACTGGGGCCCTTATCCAACACAATCTATCGCAAATGTGTCAGCGAGGAATCCCAGCTATACCAAATTTGGAGAGGATGGTGAAATTGTGGTATCGGAAGGTGAAAACGGATTAATCATCAATTACAGGATGACCAAAGGGGAAGGTGATTGGGAAGAAATGATTTTCCAGGGGCCGGCTGGATTTGAGAAATTGTATTCCCCTCAAATTGTAACCACAGGTAATTCCGATGAAGTCATTCATCTGCTCGCTCTAAAGAAAATGGATAGCATCCAGTTTGAAGATTATTACCAGGATAATACCGGCCAGGTTTTGTACTCCAGATCTTTGGATTACGTGACCACCTGGGATATTCTGCATCATGAATTTGATTTTAATCAGAACTATTTTGGATTTTCGGAACTCTCACTTGGTTGGGCCGAACCCAAAAACAATACACTGGCATTTATGGCCGGTGATTATTATACCGACCTTATCCTGATGAAATCAACAGACGGAGGTGATAGTTGGCAAAAAACTATAATATGGGAACATCCCTATCCATATTTTGAGCACAATGTTATGCTGGTTGATACATTCTGGGCTAATTCCGGATCGCAATCATTAACAATGGATTTGTACAACTCAAAGGTGCATTTAACATTTGCAGTGACAGCAATTATTTCAGACACTTTGAATTGGACTGGGCATAATGACTGGTGGGCTGATGGGATTGTTTACTGGAATGAAGACCGTCCGACTTTTTCCAACAATCTTAATGCTTTATGCGCTTTCGTTACCTGCCCTTATTCAGAGCTTGTAGAAGATTACAGTTTAATTGGCTGGACGCAGGATATAAATAATAATGGTGTACTTGATATACTGCCATATTCCTGGCAGTATGGTGGGTATCCATCTCTTGGACTTTCAACTTTGCCTACTATTATTATGTTTTATCCCAACCAAATTATTATTGCCTGGTCATCCGTAACAGAAACTTTTGATAATGGAACAGCAAGTTATAGGCATTTATGGACAAGATCATCAACGATGGAAGGAGACTTGTGGGGATCTTTTTATGATTTGACCTCTGACCTGATCCATATTTTTGATGAATGTGCTTTTCCTGTGTTTGCAAGTAACCCAGAAGATGAATATATGCATTTGATATACCAGCGAGATAATGAGCCAGGACTTCATATTGAGAATGGAGGTCCTCCACCGAGTGAAAATTTTATTACACACATGAAGGTCTGGTATGAGTATCCTTTTTACCTGTTTGTGCTGTTTAATGCCGACCAAACCCTAATACATGAAGGAGAAACAGTAAACTTTAATAATTATTCATATGGTAGTCCCGGGCCTATAAACTATCTGTGGTATTTCGAAGGAGGCACACCTGAAACATCAACCGAAATCAATCCATCAGTTACATATTTCATTGAAGGATTATATGATGTTACTTTGATTGGATCAAATGATCTTTTTGTAGATACGGTTATAATGGAAGATTATATCACCGTTTTACCGGAAACCGAAATCAATGAAATTGAAGGATCAGAACAAATCATTATTTACCCTAATCCCACAACAGGAAAATTTGTAATAAACTTACCATATTTATTTGAATCTAAAATTAAGGTTTTTGATTTAAAAGGAGAAATAATTTTTCAGCAATCGATTTCACTAAATAATGAAGCAATAGAGATTGATTTATCCGGACATGCCAAAGGAGTGTATTATTTAAATATCATTTCAGATACTTTAAGTATCACTAAAAAAGTATTAGTAAAATAATAGAGATGAAAAAATTATCTACAACTTTCATTTTATTTCTGTTTGCTTATATCTGTTTTACTCAAACATGGTCTCCTGAAGAAGAAATCATCGGAAATACTTTCTACGATGTTCAAACCACCCGCTCCATGCAAAACCGCATTTATCTTTACGAGGATGAAACAATAGGTGCAGTTTTTAACTTTGGATTTAATTGGCCTTCTTATCCTGACTTGGCTGTCGGATATAATTATTACAACGGAAATTTCTGGGGTCCCTATCCAACTCAATCCATTACATCAGGAACCGCCAAAAATCCAAGTTATACGAAATTCGGTGAAAATGGAGAAATTGTAGTATCGGAAGGTGAAAATGGATTATACATTAATTACAGGATGACCAAAGGACAAGGCGATTGGGAAGAAGTAATTTTTCAGGGACCGGCAGGATTTGAAAAGCTGTTTTCTCCTCAAATTGTTACAACAGGTACTTACAACGAAGTAATTCATTTGCTGGCTTTACGTAAAGACGAAAGCATTCAATTTGAGGATGATTACCAGGATAATACCGGACAGGTTTTATATTCGAGGTCTGCTGATTACGGAACCACCTGGGATATCCTCCATCATGAATTTGATTTTAATGAGGATTATTTTGGATTTTCGGAACTCTCGCTTGTCTGGGCAGAACCCAAAAACAATACACTTGCCTTTATGGTTGGTGATTACTATACCGATCTTATCCTATTGAAATCTACGGATGGAGGTGATAACTGGCAAAAGACTATAGTCTGGGAACACCCTATTGCTTATTTTGAGCATAACGTTACGCTTCTTGATACTTTCTGGGCGAATACAGGTTCGCAATCATTATCATTCGATTTTGATTCTAAGGTACATCTTACATTTTCACTTACTTGCATTTTTTCCGACACTATTGATTGGACTGACAACTATGATTGGTGGGCTGATGGGATAGTATACTGGAATGAAGACAGGCCAGCCTACTCGAATAATCCGAACGCATTATGTCCCTATTGGAATTGCACAAACTCAGAGCTTGAGGAAGATTATAGTTTAATTGGGTGGAGTTATTGGGGGTTAAATTTTACCTGGGCAACACCTTATTGGAATATTTACCCTTCTCTTGGAATTTCAACAATGCCCACCGTTGTTATATACGACAACTCACATATAAATATTGTCTGGTCGTCAATAACTGAAACTTATGATAATGGTACTGCAAATTATCGTCATTTATGGACAAGGTCTTCATTTGATGGAGGAGACACCTGGGGAGATTTTAATGACCTGACTTCTGATCTGATCCATATTTTCGATGAATGTGTATTTCCTGTTTATAGTGCTAATCATAATATTGAGTATGCTCATTTGATTTATCAGAGTGACAATGAACCTGGCCTTTATATTGACAATGGTGGACCTATGCCATCAGAGAATTATATTAGGTACATGAAAATTGAAAATGACAATCCAAATTTTATTTTGATTGATTTTTATGCCTACCAGGATACAATTCATGAAGGGGAGAGTGTGCAATTTTGGAATAATACAACCGGTTTTCCCAGCCCGATAACTTATCATTGGTATTTTGAAGGAGGTACGCCCCAAACATCAAGCTCTTTGCATCCCTATATAACATATTTTACACAAGGTGTTTATGATGTAAAGTTGATCGCCTCAAATGATTTAATTACTGATTCTGTTATTATGGAAGACTTAATCACTGTTTTACCCGAAACCAAAATCAAAAAAACTAATGAACAGGAAAAGATAAACATTTACCCAAATCCTTCAACAGGGAAATTTGTAATAAAATTACCATACTTAATAGAAACTGAAATTAAGGTTTTTGATCTAAAAGGTGAGATGCTTTTTCAGCAAATGATTTCACTCAATAATGAAGTAATAGAGATTGATTTATCCGGACATGCCAAAGGAGTGTATTATTTAAAAATTAATTCAGATAAAATAAGTACTACAAAAAAAGTATTGATAAAATAAAAGAACTATGAAAAAATTATATACCACATTCATTTTAATTCTGTATGCTTGTTTCTGTCTTTGTCAATCATTGCCTCCAGATGAAGTAGACATTGGAGATACCTGGTATGATGTACAAACTACCCGCTCCATGCAAAACAGGGTATTTTGCTTTGAAGATAATACCATAGGAGCTACCTGGAATTGTGGATTTATGGACTATAACTATGTTGGGATAGGGTATAATTATTATAATGGTGAGGCATGGGATGCATTCGCCCAACAGACAATAACCTCTGGACCTGCTAAAAATCCCAGTTATACAAAATTTATGGAAAATGGAGAAGTAGTCGTATCAGAGGGAGCGAACGTTTTGTATTTTAATTACAGGTTGACAAAAGGTGAAGGTGATTGGGAAGAGGTTATTATTTCAGGTCCGCCGGGATATTCAAAATTATATTCCCCGCAAATTGTTACAACCGGCCTTTACAACGAAGTAATACATTTACTTACACTAAAAAAAGAATCAGGTTTACAACTACCATATCAGGATAATATTGGAAAAATATTGTATTCCAGGTCGCTGGACGGAGGTATGACCTGGGACATCCTTCACCATGAATTTGATTTTAACAATGACTATTTTGGATTTTCTGAATTATCAATTGTTTGGGCCGAACCGGTCGGAAGCACTCTGGCTTTTGTTGCAGGTGATTATCTTACCGACATTATCCTGATGAAATCAATTGATGATGGGGATAACTGGCAAAAGACCATTATCTGGGAGCATCCGTATCCTTTCCTCGAACTGAATGTGTCAGTCCAGGATTCAATTTGGTCAAATACAGGCGCCCAATCTGTTGTAATGGATATGGAATCAAATGTACATTTGGCTTTTGCATTATGTAATATTATTTCAAATACCCAGTTCGACACTGTGAAGTTTGATAAATTTGCCGATGGTATTGCCTACTGGCGGGAGGACATGGCGCCCTTTTACAGTTCAACTGAAAGCCTACACCCCGACTCCTTATCCCTTACAGGTAATCTTATCGGATGGACTCCATATACAGGGATTGAACCTTTTTGGTGGGGTTGTGCATGGTATTGTATTCCATGGTATTACTCACTGGGAATAGCCACGATGCCTACTTTAAATGTGACTGATCAGGGAAAGGTCATACTGGTTTATGCTACGATTGTTGATGGGTATAATACTGGTAATATATATTCTAGACATTTGTTGTCACGCGCATCTTTGGATGGAGGAAATTCCTGGGATGAAATATATGATCTTAGCAGTGACCTTCTCCACATTTTTGATGAATGTGTATTTCCTATCTTTGCTCAGAACATGGATAATTACTGGAATATTATTTATCAATATGATATTGAGCCGGGTTTATCAGGTGATCCATACTCTATTTACAATTATAACAAAATAGCCCATATGCATATATGGGACGGGACACTCCACCCGGAGTTTTATGCCAGTGATTCAACTATCAATGAAGGAGATAGTGTGATTTTTAACGCCACAAATTCTGCTGAAATCTATTATTGGGTTTTTGAAGGAGGCGATCCTGCTTCTTTTTCGGGAGAAAATCCTCCACCTGTTGTTTATTTTGAAGAAGGTATATTTGATGTTGAATTGCATTGTCAGAAATTCTACTATAGTGGGTCTGAAATAAAAGAAGACTTTATCACTGTTCTTCCGGCAACTAAAATCAAAGAAACCGATCATTTGGAAATGATCAGCATTTATCCCAATCCGACCAAAGGGAAAATTTCTTTGATTTCAAATGAATCAAAAAATTATGTTCTGAAAATTTTCGATTTATACGGTAATGTCATATTGGAAAAGTCAAATAATTTAGCAACAGAAAAGCAAGTTATTGATTTAACCGGAATTTCGGATGGAATTTATATTCTTGAAATTTCAGCTGAAAAGAGTATTTATTATTATAAAAAGCTGGTGAAAAAGCAATAAAATGTTTCCCTTATATGTGTCTCTCGCCAAGTCGCGAAGAAAATCATTATCTGTTTATTAACAAAATATTTGCGTCTCTGCGCCTTTGCGTGAAAAAAACTGGCTATATTTTTTCCTTCGAATTTTTCAATATCTGGTATAAAAATTCCCTTGCCCTGAAGAGCTGGGCTTTAACAGTACCCAATGGAAGGTTAAGTTCTTCTGCAATTTCGTCGTAGGAGAATTCTTTGAAATAACGTAGTTCAATGAGGGTGCGGTAGTGTGGTTTTAATTTTTCAACCACCTCATGCATCAATTTTATTTTTTGTTTCTTAACCAGTTCCTCTTCCGGGTCAAGGGTTTGCGAAGGAATTTTATTGGCCAGTTCAGTCCCCTTTTCATCGTCAAAATTCTGGTCGATGGAGAAAGTGTACTTTTTCTTTTTGCGGATAAAATCGATACAATTATTGGAAGCGATCTTAAACAGCCATGTACTGAAAGCATAATCGGGAGTATACTGATGGAGTTTTTTAAATGCCTTCCCAAATGCTTCAATAGTTAAATCCTCTGCATCATGAGGATTGTTGGTCATCTTGAGCAACATAAAATACAATGAATCCCGGTAGTTCTTCATTAATTCAGCATAAGCTTTCTGGTCGCCATCATCAATAGCAAGCTGAACCAGTTTGAAATCACGTAATGCTTTTTCTGTTAAATGTGCTACTTCCATTTATTTCGCTTAAAAACCAGGTTTGTAAGTGCCATAATGGGAAAAATACCCAATAAAAACAACTCAATCAGCGGCGAAAATAATAATAATTTCTTTTCGTTTAACCTGTCGGCTGATTTTTTAAAGATAACCAATTTACTCAATATCCTGATTCCAAATAATACTAAAACGATTAAAATATATTGCTGAAATGATAAAAGTATAACCAGTAGAGTTAGTGCCAATATGAGACTGAATGAGTAAAGCCCAAGTAAAAATTTATGCTTGAATTTATAATATCTGCCGGTTGATAAATGTCTCCGCTTTTGTGTCCACCATTCCCTGAATGTTTTTTTTGCATCAGACAAGGTAAAACTATCCGGATCGATTTCAATTTGTGTATTGCCTTTTTTGGCAGCTTTATTAATGAAAAGGTCGTCGTCACCTGAGGCAACATTATAATGGGAGATAAAACCTTTATGTTTTAGAAACAAGGATTTTTTATAAGCGAGATTCCTGCCGACACCCATATATGGATTTCCCATAAGTGCATTCGAAAAATACTGGACAGCAGTCATTACAGTTTCATAACGGATTATGCTGTTTAAAAACCCTTTCTCTATTTTATACTTGCCATACCCCAGGACAACTTCATTTTTTGAATCGAAGTTTCCAGCCATCTTTTTTATCCATGATGAACCGGCAGGAACACAATCAGCATCAGTGAGCAAAAGATGTTCGTTTCTAGCCGATTTTATCCCAAGTGATAGTGCGAATTTTTTACCCGGGAAAAAATTGAGGTCCTGGGTTATGTTTACCACCTTTATATGATCGTACTCACGCTCGAGATCCTCTAATAAAAAAAGGGTTTCATCTTCTGAGGCATCATTTACGACCACAACCTCAAAATCGGGATAATCCTGGTTTAAGATTGAAGGGAGATTATTCTTAAGGTTATGGTATTCGTCTTTTGCACAAATTACAACAGAAACAGGTGGATAATTGTCAGAAAGTTTCTTTTTCTTATAAAAAGCAAACCGGCTGAAGATCATCCAGAAATAGAGTAACTGAATAACGATTGCCGCTACATAAACATATAGCAAAACCGGAAGAACGATATCTAAATCAATGTGCAAAGTATATTTTGATCTTTATTAAGTACAAATTTATCCAAACAAAACATAGAAAATTTTAATTTATCCAAAAACTTATCAAAAGAATTTGAACATCCAAAAGTCCTAATAATATTGAATTTAGCGTATTTTATTAAAGAAGGTGAAATACATTTATCTTTACACCATTGAAAGTTTCATTACTATTTTATTGAATATTGAGCATTTATGAATTTCACCGTACAAGCAGGAGATGATAAATCATCGGCGCGGGCTGGAGAATTAACCACTGATCATGGGAAAATACAAACCCCTATTTTTATGCCTGTAGGTACGGCAGGAGCTGTTAAAGCTGTTCATATAAAGGATTTGGAAGAAGATGTTCAGGCTCAGATAATTCTTGGAAATACATACCATTTGTATTTACGACCCGGATTGGAAGTAATAGAAAATGCAGGAGGTCTCCATAAATTCAATGGATGGAATAAGCCCATTTTAACTGACAGCGGGGGTTACCAGGTTTATTCATTGGCTAATACCAGGAAACTATCTAAGGACGGTGTTATTTTTAATTCCCACATTGATGGATCCAAACATAACTTTACTCCCGAAGGTGTAATTGATATTCAAAGAAAGATA
Organism: Bacteroidales bacterium; assembly: GCA_030596605.1. Classification (GTDB taxonomy): domain Bacteria; phylum Bacteroidota; class Bacteroidia; order Bacteroidales; family JAADJA01; genus JAADJA01. The sequence continues at coordinate 32,905 of JAUVJI010000011.1, read as the reverse complement.
GGCGCGGATATTATGATGGCATTTGATGAATGCACACCTTATCCCTGCGATTATGATTATGCTAAAAAGTCAATGGTTTTAACGCATGACTGGCTGGGCAGATGCTTCAACCATTTCAAAAATACAAGCCCATTATATAACCATCAACAGTCATTGTTCCCGATAGTACAGGGAAGCGTGTATAAAGATCTGAGAAAAGAATCGGCTGAAAAGATTGCTTCATTTGGTGCGGATGGAAATGCCATTGGTGGTTTATCGGTTGGTGAGCCACATGAAATGATGTATGAAATGACAGAACTGGTTTGTAATATTCTTCCTAAAGATAAGCCCCGCTATTTAATGGGAGTTGGAACACCGGTCAATATTCTGGAGAGTATCTCATTGGGAATTGACATGTTTGATTGTGTAATGCCAACACGCAATGCCCGTCATGGATTATTGTATACACAGGAAGGGATCATCAATATCAAGAATGAAAAATGGAAAAATGACTTTTCAGTGATTGATAAAAATGGGAATTCATTTGTTGATAGTTTTTATACAAAAGCCTATTTAAGGCATTTGATCCACGCACAGGAAATCCTGGGTGCCATGATTGCCAGTTTGCATAACCTGGCTTTCTATATGTGGCTGGTGAAACAAGCAAGGGAAAAGATTATTGAAGGCACATTTGTTGAATGGAAAAATAAAATGGTCAAACAATTATCAAACAGATTATAAAACATTTATTTTGTACTCATTCTGATTCTTTAAATAAATTTGTGAAATAGTTTACAGGTATTGAAAAAGATTGACATATATATAATAAAGAAGTTCCTTGGTACATTTTTCTTTGCCATTGCGCTACTTGTAGTCATCGTTATAGTTTTTGATATTTCAGAAAAAATTGATGATTTTATTGAAAAGGAAGCGCCTTTAAAGGAGATTTTATTTTCATATTATCTTAACTTCATCCCATATTTTGTAAATCTTTTCAGTTACCTGTTCACCTTTATTGCTGTAATATTTTTTACTTCTAAAATGGCTTCCGACAGCGAAATTGTTGCTATTTTGAGTGGAGGGGTTAGTTTCTGGAGGTTTCTTGTCCCTTATTTGATATCTGCTGTATTTTTGGGTTTAATGTCGTTTTACCTTGCCAATTTTTTAATTCCCAGGACGAATAAAAAGATGATGGCATTTGAAAAAGTTTATCATAAGAATCCTTTCCGGCATCGCGAAAAAGATATCCATATGCAAATAAAGCCGGGAATATTTGTATACATGGAGAACTTTAATAATTTGACTAATACCGGCTATAAATTCTCCATGGAAACTTTTAACAATAATAGGTTGATCAGTAAACTCAGTGCCGATAGGATAATTTGGGACAGTACATCCGTAAAATGGGAAGTAAGAAATTATTTTATACGGGAGCTATATGGGGCAAAAGAGGTAATTACAAAAGGAACAAAACTGGATACAACAATTAATATACATCCAAGTGAATTTACACTTATTTTCGATGATATAAAAACCATGAATTTTCCGGAGTTGTTGGCATTCATCGAAAAAGAGAAGCTTAAAGGTTCACCGAAAGCGAAAGAATATGAAGTAGAAAAACATAAACGAATCGCCTTCCCCTTTGCAACCCTGGTCTTGACATTGATCGGGGTTTCCATATCGAGTCGGAAAGTGAGGGGGGGGATAGGAATGCATCTGGGATTTGGAATGGCCATAACCTTTGCATATATTATGTTTCTTCAGGTATCTACGGTATTTGCTACCAGGGGCGACCTCGTACCCTGGCTTTCAGTATGGATACCTAATTTTATTTTTATTTTGTTGGGAATATATTTGGTAATCAAAGCCCCGAAATAGTCGGGTTATTAATTAATAACTCGTCCATACAAAGTGGTTATTAAATTTACCTTTTATCTTTACCTGATCTTCAAAAATCCCACAAACCGCAGCGCCACTTCCTGTCATTGAAGCATAAATAGCGCCTGTTTTATAAAGATCATCTTTAATTAGTTTTATTTCCGGATGCCTGGCAAAAACTTCTTTTTCAAAATCATTAAGAAGAAGATCTTTCCATTTATTAATTGGAAGATGAATAATTTTTTTCAGTGAAGTCTTTTTAATTTCAGGTGTGATCCATGAATATGCTTCCGGTGTGCTGATATGGATATCAGGTTTGATAACAACAAGATGATAATTAGATAAATCGACTTTAATTTTTTCAAATTTGTCACCTTTGCCATATGCAAAGACCGGCTCGTTTTTTATAAAAAAAGCACAATCACTTCCCAGCTTTGCAGCATAAGCTTGCATTTGCTCTATTGAAAGTTTCAAATCAAAAAGATCATTTAATAATTTTATAGTGTAGGCTGCATCAGCTGATCCTCCACCCATTCCGGCTCCCATTGGCAGGGCTTTGTGCAAGTGAATTTTTACCGCTTCAAGACTAAAATCTTGTTCCAATAACTGATAAGCTTTATACACGAGATTATTCTCCCAATCTCTTCCGATGTTTACCCCTGTTGTATCAAAAGAGGTTTTTTTATCTAAGGACATGATAATTTCTATAATATCAAACATGGGTAAAGGGAACATGATGGTCTCCACGTTATGAAAACCATCCGGACGTTTTTCAGTGACCGAAAGGCCGAGGTTTATTTTGCAATTGGGAAAACAAATCATTAAAACTATATTTACTACAAAGCTAAAATAATTGTAATTTTGAAAACCTTCAAATTAATAATTATAACTAATAAGTACTTAAAGTGAACTAAAGTTAAGAGTACTTAAAGTTATAAAAGTAACAAATGTTGAAGATATGAACTTGGGAATAATTTTAGGCACTTTTAACAAAAATCTATGGCGCTAATAAATTCAGTATTGTCGTGGTTGATGAAGAAGCGGTTTCACCAGATCCAGCTCTTTATGAAATACCCTCATGAAGTGCAGGAAGAGTTGTTGAAAAGGCTGATAAATAGTGCCAGGGATACTGAATGGGGAAAAAAGTATGATTATAAATCAATAGAAAATTATAAAGATTATGTATCAAGGGTTCCGATCAATGATTATGAGGGATTAAAACCATACATCAACAGATTAAGAAAGGGGGAGCAAAATATTTTATGGAATTCTGAAATTAAATTTTTCGCAAAATCATCGGGTACCACAGCCGATAAAAGTAAATTTATTCCTGTGAGCCAGGAAGCATTGGAAGAGTGTCATTACAAAGCTGGAAAAGATATGTTATCCATCTATTGTAATAATTATCCCGACACCTTGTTATTTGATGGCCGGGGATTGGCAATGGGTGGTAGTCACCGCATAACAGAGATCAATAATGAAATTTATTATGATGGCGACCTGTCTGCTTTAATTGTTCAAAATCTGCCTTCATGGGCTGAGTTCATTCGCGTTCCCAAGAAATCGGTTGCTTTGATGGATGAATGGGAAAGCAAAATAGAGAAGATGGCCACATCTACCATCAATCATAATGTGACCAATATTCTGGGTGTGCCTTCATGGACATTGCTTCTGATCAGACGCATCCTCGATATCACCGGAAAAGATAATTTACTGGAAGTATGGCCAAACCTGGAAGTGTTTTTTCATGGAGGTGTTAATTTTGCTCCTTACCGAAAACAGTTTGAGGAATTAATTCCCTCAGAGGAGATGCACTACATGGAAACCTACAGCGCTTCAGAAGGTTTTTTTGGACTTCAGGACAGCATTAATAATGATGATCTGCTTTTGATGCTTGACTATGGAATTTTCTATGAGTTTCTGCCCATGGATCAACTTGAATCTGATAATCCGAAAGCTTTAACACTTGATGAAGTGGAATTGGATTGTAATTATGCCCTGATTATTTCCACAAACGGAGGATTATGGAGGTACCTTTTGGGAGACACGGTTAAATTTGCATCATTAAATCCATACAGGATAAAAATTACCGGACGGACAAAAAATTTTATCAATGCAGTAGGGGAGGAGCTTATTGTTGATAATGCAGTAAAAGCCCTAACCGTTGCAAGTAATAAATGCAATGCTGTCATAAGTGAATTTACAGCAGCGCCGGTTTATTTTAAAACTGGAGAAAATGCTGCTCATGAGTGGTTAATTGAATTTGAAAAATCGCCTGAAAATATCGAATACTTTGCTGAAACATTTGACAATGCCCTTAAATCTTTAAATTCTGATTATGAAGCCAAAAGGTATCATAATATGGTATTACGGCCACCATTGGTAAAAGAGGTGCCTCCAAAAACTTTTTATAATTGGTTAAAGAAAAAGAATAAATTGGGCGGTCAGTATAAAGTCCCAAGATTATCAAACAACAGGCAATATGTTGATGAAATTCTTGAAATGGTTAATTAATTTATCAAGGCTTTCATCTGATTTACATTAAAAAAGTACTATTTTTATCCGACATAAAAATTAATTGAATATGCACATCGCAATCGCTGGAAATATTGGATCAGGTAAAACTACCTTAACACGTTTATTGTCAAAACATTTTAATTGGGAAGCACACTTTGAAGATGTTGAAACCAACCCATATCTGAATAGTTTTTATGAAGATATGCAGCGCTGGTCGTTTAATCTTCAGATATATTTTCTGAATAGTCGTTTCAGGCAGATTATTGAAATCAGGGAAAGTGGCAAAACGGTAATACAGGACAGGACCATTTATGAAGATGCCTACATTTTTGCTCCCAATCTTCATTTTATGAATCTGATGACAACCCGCGATTTCGAAAACTATATTTCTCTGTTTGAATTGATGAGTTCCTTCATACAACCACCTGATTTGCTCATCTATCTCAGGGCTTCAGTACCGACCCTGGTAAACCAGATACAGAAAAGGGGAAGGGACTATGAAGAAGCCATAAGGCTTGATTATTTAAAAAAACTGAATGAAAGGTATGAATCCTGGATAGATAAATATAAATTGGGCAAACTCCTTATTTTTGATGTTGACAATATAAATGTTGAAGAGAAGCCGGAAGATCTCGCAATGATCATAGAAAAAGCAAATGCTGAATTGCACGGCCTTTTTTAATTAGTATGATATGGCCACCATTGAGGATTTTGATAAACTTGACATCAGGGTTGGAGAAATAATTGAAGTGCAAGATTTTCCGCAAGCCAGAAAACCTTCCTATAAAATTACAGTTGATTTTGGTGGGGAAACTGGAATAAAAAAATCTTCAGCTCAACTGGTGGCAAACTATTCGAAAGAAGCTCTTTTTAATAAAAAAATATTAGCTGTTGTAAATTTTCTTCCTCGTCAAATCGGGCCATTTAATTCAGAAATACTGATCTTAGGTGTGCCGGATAATGATGGTGAAACAATTTTAATTCAGCCGGAAAAGGATGTGCCGGCAGGTGGAAAGCTTTATTGATGCAGAATGATGAAATCTCTTTTCAAATACTTATTTTATTCTTTAGCAAGTTTGTTGATCCTTATGACTTCATGTCGAAATAATCTTACTGAAGAAACTTACGATGATAATGGGAATCTTGTGGTTAGTGAATGGTACAACAAGCAAAATTTAAAATCGAGTACAACGTATTTTACAGAAGATCAAACAGATTATTTATTTGTCACCTGGTTTGAGGATGGCCGGTTAATGGATTCGGTTCGATATGTTAATGATACCCTGGAGGGATTGAGACAAGTTTATGACATGGATGCAGGTTTAATGCATTATGAAACTTATCAGCATGGTCATTTGGATGGACCACATAAAGCTGTCTATGATAATGGAGTCACAAGCTTTGAAGGATATTGGAAAAATTATGTTAAAGTTGGAGAGTGGAAATTTCATTTCCCGGAGGGAAATCCAATTACGTACGAATATTATGATTCAACCGGCAGATTGAGGTATTTTAGAAAATACGATGAAGAAGGAAATGTGCTGAAAGTTGAAGGGTCAGGTTTGATCAGTGTAAAAACTGATCAAAAAACTGTTAAGCCCACCGAAGATGTTAAATGTTATATTGAGTCAGCGATACCTCCGGGATGTTTGGTAAATCTTATCATTGAGGTAGATAAAAATAAAGCTTCGGAAAGAATTTTTACAACAGAACTAAAAAATCCCAGGTTTGAATGGCAGCAGTCTTTTTATGAAACGGGTCAAAAAACAATTAAGTTTACAATCAAAATAATTGATACGCTATCACAAAAGGAAGATGTTAGCTCTACACAGTTGAATGTAACTGTTTTACTTGAGTAGTTTATGAGAGTTCTTGGAATTATACCCGCCAGATATTACTCTTCCAGGTTTCCTGGAAAACCGCTTGCTGTTATAAACGGGAAAACAATGATCCAACGTGTATATGAACAAGCTTCAAAAGCCAAATCTATTTACAAAGTTATTGTTGCTACGGATGATGATAGGATTTCTGAAGCTGTTCTGAAATTTGGTGGAAAAGTTATGCTTACATCAAAAGATCATACCAGCGGAACCGAAAGGTGTCAGGAGGTAATGTCCCGGTTTAAGGCTTCAAATGAAATTTATGATGTGATTGTTAATATTCAGGGGGATGAACCTTATATTCAGCCTGATCAAATTGATGCTGTTACACAATGTTTCGAAGATCAGAATGTTCAAATTGCAACATTGGCAAAAAAAATAAATGCTCAGGATGAGTTATTTAATCCCAATGTAAATAAGATTATTGTTAATCAGAAAAATGAGGCTATTTATTTCAGCAGGCATCCAATCCCTTATTTAAAAAATACAGAGAAAGATAAGTGGTTAGAGGTTTATGATTTTTATAAACACATCGGTATCTACGCATATCGAAGTTCTGTTTTAGAAGAAATTACGAAACTTAAAGCCACACCACTGGAAAAGGCTGAATCATTGGAACAACTTCGCTGGCTGGAAAACGGGTATTGCATTACAGTTCAGGAAACGGTTCATGATAGCATTGCTGTGGATGTTCCTGAAGATTTGTCAAAATTTATAAACATGTCTTGAATAGGGGAGGAGAATTTTATATTTTAGCACGCTTATTCGAATTAATGAAAATTACTGATCACATAACGAGACTTCTTTATCAAAACGATTGCGTAATTATCCCCGGATTAGGTGGATTTGTTAGCAATTACCGTTCTGCAAAAGTGCATCCCATCAACCATACTTTTTATCCGCCATCCAAGAGCATCCTTTTTAATTCAAAATTAACGAATGATGATGGATTGCTTGTGCACAATATTTCCGTATCAGAAGACATATCATATAGTAAAGCAAAACTAATGGTTGAGCAATTCGTTCAGGATTGTTATTCTAAACTGAACTCAGAAGGGAAATTGAGTTTTGAAAATATTGGCGTTGTTAAAAAGGATTTTGAGGGCAATCTTTTATTTGACCCGGACACATCAACAAATTACCTGGAGGAATCATTTGGATTACCGGTTTTTGTTTCACCTCCAATTCTTAGGGAATCTATTCATAGGAGATTAGAAAAGAAGTTTATTGATCGTAAACCGGTACCGGAAAGAGACAGAAAAAACAGGAAAGTATATTGGGTATATGTAGTGCTGATTCCAATACTTTTTATGATCGGATTGGTTGTTTTAAATAATGGATTCAATATTGAACATACGCAACAATCCGGTGTTTTGCCGGTTACAGATTCGGAAACACTGTCAATTAATCCTGATATCGTTGTTGAAGATGATAATTCCAAGCCGGTAAAACCATTAAAAGATTTAAATTTTGAAGATTCGGAATCAGAGGTTGACTCAGAAAATACTATTGAAAGTAAACCTGAACAGGAGCAACCAGAAATAAAACCGCAAGGACCTAAATATTATATCATTGGCGGGGCCTTTCGGTATAAAGATAATGCTGACGGATTAATAGCCAACCTCCGGAATAAAGGCTATGACGCTGAACCTGCCGGACAAAATCCTGATGGATTGTACATGGTGAGTTATTTTAACTCTGAAGATAAATCAGAGGCTCTCGTTAATCTGTCAATGATCAGAAATGATAGTAATTCCTCTGCGTGGTTGCTTAAAAAGTAACTTTTGCATAATCAACCAAAAAAAGTACAAAAATGAAAACGGAACTATTTGTTAATGGTATAATTGATAGCATCAAACACAATGAAAGCGGAACAACACGTAGAAAATTCAAATCAATTCTTGAATCGTTAGGATATAAAAGAAGTTCTGATAAAATCGTTGACAGAATAAATAAATCATTGAACGAAAAAAATGTAAAAACTGATAGACCAATAGTAAGTGGATTATCAAATAGAGTATGGATAACATTTGAGTTTAAGGAACCGAAAAGAAAAGAAAATAGCAAGTTAGAAAGCAGAGTGAAGAAAGAACAAAAAAAAATTGAAGTACCTGACGACTTTTTTTATAATCTGTTTGAATTTGAAAACACGCTTGAATATGAAAGATTTCAAGCAGCATTGGATTCTAGTTCTCCAATAGGTTTATTTATTATTCCTGAGAAAGAAGATTTTTACAGTACAATTATAGAAAGAATCTTATCATATGAAATTATAAGAAAAAGACAATATACAGGAAGTAAATTTCTTATAGGAAATTCGAAACTAATAGATTTTAAAGATAATAGTAATATAGAATCAATACTGGCTGAAAATGATTTATGGATAACTAAGGATATTCATAAATTTTCACAAGAAACAATGCAAGATGTTATTCTTGGTATCAACGGAACGGAATTAATAAACTCAAAAAACTTTGATGAAAGATTTAATCAACTTTCATTATATTCAAATAAATATTTTAATCAGCAGTTTTTTGTTTTATTCAACTGTCCAAACAATGAAATTATAACAAAACACAATAGACAAGTTTTATTAGATTCTATAATTGATAAAGTATCTTACAAACTTCCGTATGTTTTTAAATTAAAAAGTAAATATAAAAGTGATGCTGAAATTCCAAAAGAGATAAAGAAAAAAATCATTAATCATTTTAAGTTATTGCTTGAAGTTCCTAGTTCTGAAATTGACACAGCAAATAAATTGTTAGATAGTTTTTTGGAACTCCAGAAGATATTTCTTCAGTGTGAAAATCAAATATTAAATAAAATTGATGAACAAAAATTTGCCATTTTAAGTTACGGAGCAGAATCTGACGAACATATTTATAATAAATATTTTGCAATTAACACATTGAACGAAAAATTTGATTTGTCACTAATAAAAACTGAGGTAACAGAAATTGTTGAAAATGGCAAAATAAAATATATTTCCAGACCTGATGTTATTGCAAACGGAGAAATAATAGTAGAAGTTGAAACTTTAAGAGGAAAAGCATTTGATAAAAACGTTTACCTTCAATTGGTTTCAAATATGATTTCAAAAAGTAATGGATGGACAAATACAAAACTGAAAGAACTTTGGATTGTTGTACCCGGCTTTGAAATAGCAAGAAATTACTACCAATTAAAAAAATCTGTAAGCATTATAAATTCAGTATTAAGTGATAAGTTTGGCAAAAATTTTAAATGTAAAATTTTTGCTCCAGACTATAACAAAATGAAAATAGTTGAAGTTGATTTTTCAAATATTTATGAATTAACATTTAAAGTAAATAAAACTATAAGAAGAGAACCAGAATCTCAAACAAATGTTTCAGTAACTTCCCTTATTAATTTTGATTCAGTTGTCGGATTAAAACAAGAAAAGAATGATTTAAATGGAATTATTAAGTTGCAAGAGAAGGGTTATAGCAGTTTAATAAAAGGTATTTTGTTTTATGGTCTTCCCGGTTGTGGAAAAACACTTTTAGCAAAGGCTTTCGCAAATGAAAGTGGAAGAGATTTTTTTAGTTTTTCACCATCCGATATTGCAAGTCCTTATATTGGACAAACTCAAAAAAAAATATCTGAAATATTTGCACAAGTAAAAGCAAAATCTCCATCTATACTATTTATTGATGAAATAGATAGTATTGCATTTAGTAGAGATACAACAGACACAGCTCATACAGATCAAAAAGCCACAATTAATCAACTCTTAATTGAACTAAATAATATCCACGAAAATGAGGATGATGTAATTGTAATTGCAGCAACAAATAGATTTAGATCACTAGACCCTGCACTAAAACGTTCTGGCAGATTTGACAGAAAAGTACTAATTCTTCCTCCAGATGAAATTGAAAGAACAAATCTATTTAAATTTTATTTGAAAAACTTATTAAAAACAAAAGGACTTGCAAATTTAAGTTTTGAAAAATTAGGTAAAGGAAGTTACAGTTTCACTGCATCAGATATTAAATCATTAGTTGATGAAATAAAAATTAAACTTCTACTCGAAGATATTGAAAAGTTGGATACAGAATCTTTGATAAAAGAAATAGAAATTTACAGAAATACAGGCCAGTGTATTGAAAAAAAATTAGTTGTAGAATTCATGAAGGAGCTTAAAAAGAATGGTTACAACATGAAAAAGATTGAAAAAATATTAAAGGAACTGAATAAAGCGTAATTAATTTTTGCAACTTATTAAACAAACTAAAAACAAGTAAGCTAAAGTGGTAATATGAAACAAATTACAAGAAATCAGCAAATACACGAATTGAATAAAAAATGGGTAAAAATGAACAACATTTTTTAGCCTGATTTATTTTGAATTGTGGGAAAAGATAAGTTAAAACGATTTGCAGAGACTAAAACCTTTAAAAATTTTTTGCAGCCTACAATTGATGAGGTTCAAAATGATTATTATCTGAAAGGTAAATGGGGGCAAAATATTTTTAAGAATTCCAATCCCATTATTCTGGAACTGGGTTGTGGAAAAGGCGAATATACTACTGGGCTTGCTCAAAAATACCCTTCCATCAATTTTATTGGCATCGACCGAAAGGGAGCGCGTATGTGGCGGGGAGCAAAAACGGCTATTGAGGAAAAATTAGACAATGTTGGATTTTTAAGAACGCGATTAGAATTTTTAGACCATTGCTTTGCTGAAAATGAAGTAAGCGAAATTTGGATTACTTTCCCTGATCCTCATTTAAAGCTGAAAAAAGTAAATAGGCGGTTAACCTCACCTTTTTTTCTGGATATGTACAAAGAAATTATGCAACCTGATGGAATCATTCATTTAAAAACCGATAACGAAAGCCTTTATAAATTCACGCTATACACCATTGAAGAAAACAAGCATGAGCTTTTATTCGAGACAGATGATTTGTATGGCTCAGGTACAGAGATGGAAGTTGCAGAAATCAGGACTTTTTATGAAAGTATGTTCCTTGCAGAAGGAGTGAAGATAAAGTATGTTAAATTCAAATTGCAAATAGCTTAATTCCTTATTTTTTTACTTCAGGAACTATTCTAAAAGTTTTTTCAGTTCCACTCCTTTTTACAACAATATCAGTTTCCACATCAGGTTTTAACTCATTCAGGATGATTTTCGTTTTAATACGAAAATAATTATAATAATATTCGTTTTAATACGAAAAATGTTATATTTTTGCAAAATGATGATCGAAAGAATTTTATCAAATAATCTTAAGCAAGTAATGGATGACAAAAAAGCACTGATCATCCTGGGTGCGAGGCAGGTTGGTAAAACAACACTGCTTAACAAGATAGTCGGCAAAGGCAAAGATGTGCTGTATTTTAATGGTGATGAATCCGATACAAGGGAGTTGCTATCCGGTATAACATCTACACGTCTGCAACAACTTTTTTCAGGATATAAAACAGTAGTAATTGATGAAGCACAAATGATTCCTGATATAGGCCTGACATTAAAATTGATAATAGACAACTTAAAAGATGTTAGACTTTTTGTGTCAGGTTCTTCGTCATTAGAATTGGCCAACACAATCAATGAACCTTTAACCGGACGGAAGTATGAATTTCAACTTTTTCCTCTATCATTTAAGGAGATGGTTAACAGCCATGGATTAATACAAGAAAAAAGAATGTTAACACATAGGCTTGTTTTTGGTTATTACCCCGAGGTTGTGACCTCACTGGGTAAAGAAATCAAATTATTGAAAAATCTCTCAGGCAGTTATTTGTACAAAGATCTATTATCATTTGGGCAAATTAAGCGTCCGGTAATACTTGATAAGCTATTAAAAGCCCTTGCATTACAGGTAGGATATGAGGTATCATTTTTGGAACTAAGCCAATTGGTTGGTGCAGACAAAGAGACAATTGAACGATATGTTGATCTACTTGAAAAAGCGTTTATTATTTTCAGATTGAATGCATTAAGCAGAAATGTCAGGAACGAAATTAAAAAAGGTAAAAAGTTTTATTTCTATGATAATGGAATTAGAAATGCCCTTACTGGAAATTTTCTGCAATGGGAAAACAGGAACGATAAAGGGGCATCATGGGAGAACTTTATTATGAGTGAACGGATGAAAAATCTTTCATACAATGAATTCTATGGCAATTGTTATTTCTGGCGTACAACACAACAGCAGGAGATTGATCTTTTAGAAGAAAAAGATGGCCAATTTACAGCTTTTGAATTCAAAACAAATCATAGAAAAAAAGCACGATTGCCACTTACCTTTGATAAAGCATATCCTGTACAATCTTTTTATACAATTAGTCCTGAGAATATTGAAGATATTCTAATATAATCCGGCTGGTAAATTTCCAGCTAATTGATGTTTTTTTATATTTGTATGTGTAAAACCATAAATATTTATACCATGAAACATATAAAATATTTAGTTCCCAATATGCAGGCCGGTTTGTTTTTGATATTCATCTTATTTTTTGGGATCAGTCTTAACTCACAAAATTTTGTAACAACCTATGCAGGCACAGGCAGTCCGGGATTTGTGAATGGAGATACCAGTATAGCAAGTTTTAATAAACCTTTCGGTATATGCATTGATCCTGATGGTAATCTATATCTTGCCGATGCTTATAATCATTGTATTCGAAAAATTGGAATTGATGGGCAAGTAAGTACTTATGCCGGAACCGGAACAGCCGGTTATCTTGACGGACCGGCAGATGAGGCTAAATTCAATCAACCCATTAATATTTGTCTGGACGATGATGGAAATATGTATGTTTCGGACTTTATAAACCAGCGCATTCGTAAAATCTCTTCCGATATGGAGGTGACCACCATTGCAGGTAGTGGTCAGGCAGGTTATCTTAATGGACCGGCAAATGAAGCAAAGTTTAATTATCCACGGGGAATATGCCTGGATGATACCGGCAATATTTATATAGGTGACAGCTGGAATCATCGGATAAGAAAAATTTCGACAGAAGGTATTGTTAGTACGTGGGCGGGAGGTGGTACATCTATCGGTGTGCAAAGTGTAGGTGATTATGTGGATGCCAGTGATACGGCAGCACGCTTTTATACACCTTGTGAATTATCTATAGATCAGTATAACAACATTTTTGTTGCTGATGCTTATAACCACCGGATTCGGAAAATTGATCCAACACGGATGGTAACTACAGTTGCCGGTACTGGTGAATCAGGTCCGGATGGGGGTGGGTTTCAAAATGGAATAGCTTCAGAAGCGATGTTTAAAGTTCCCACGGCTTGCCACGTATCATTGACAGGGTCTATTTTATGTTGGGGATGGTGAAAACCAAAGGGTTCGTAAGATAACAACCGATGGAATGGTTTCAACTTTTGCCGGTTCAGGAATTGAAGGGTTTGATAATGGACCGGATACAATGGCTACTTTTAATTTCCCAAGGGGATGTGTGATTGACTATGATGATCACAGATTATATGTTGTAGATTATAATAATCATGCGGTTCGGATTGTCCATTTATCGGAAATTACAGGTGTCAATAATGATATTCTAAAGACCTCATTTGAGATTTTCCCTAATCCAGCCGGAAAGGAAATTAGGATCAAGGCAGAGGTAAATCACACAAATCTTGTAATTCGTATTTTTAACCTAAATGGTGAAACAGTTAAAGTTGAGGATTCCATTTCTGTATTTCCTGTTAACCTGGATATTTCAGATTTGGATACAGGGATGTATTACGTTGGTTTGATAAATAATGGAATTCCATTGGGCATGAAAAAGCTGATTATAATTAAATAGTAGTGTAGTTCTTTATTTTTAATTTGATTTAATTTGACACGGTATTCTAATCACAAATGGTAGTAACAGTTGGTGTAACCGGAGTTACATCATCCCACTGATTGCCACCACTTTTAATGTCAGTTTCTGGAGTTCTAATGCCTTTTACTGCTATTGTTTGAAAATCTGACTCTTGAAGTGTTTGCTGGACGTTAAATATTTTTTCTGCAGAAATCCCATCCATTTTAGAATCTGACACCAGGCAAGATGAACCATCCGAATAAAATTTAACTAAAAAGATATCATAGTCTCCTGCCCCAACACTATTTATGTAGCCTGCTACATAAATATTTCCGTTGCCGGCTTCCACTACTGAATAACCGCTTTCGTATTGAGATCCTCCAACAGCCCATGTCCATTGCAATATCCCGAGTGAGTCAATTTTTATCACCCACATGTCTTTATTTCCTGCACCGAAACTCATCGTTTCTCCTGAAATAACAAATCCATTATCTTTCGTCTCTACAATAGAATGTGCCCGCTCAAAATCAGTGCCTCCATAAGCATAACCCCATACGCTGTTTCCATTAGCATCCAACCTTTTTACGTAAAAATCATCCGACCCTGCCCCAATACTGGCAGTATAACCGGCTATGACATAGTCTCCATTACCGGCCAGAATAACATCATAAGCGCCATCGCGCTCTGTTCCTCCAATAGACCACATATTTTCAACACCTCCGCCAGAATCAAGTATCATAAAATACACATCATCACTTCCGGCTCCAAAGCTTGAGGTTATTCCGGCAACTGCATAACCACCTTGATCGTTCATGATAATTGCTTTCCCTACATCATAAGAAGTTCCGCCATATGTATATCCCCAATCTGTATTTCCCAATGCATCCACTTTTCTTGTCCAGACGTCATAACTCCCGGCTCCCATTCCATTTGATAATCCAGTTGTTACAAAGCCACCATCAGTATCTTCAACAATATCGTATCCTGCATCATCTTGTACGGTTCCTACCCATTTTCCCCATTCAATATTACCATTTGAATCAATCTTCTTATAATTTAAATCGTAAGATCCACTACTTCCGCTATTAGAAGAACCAAACAGAATATATCCACCGTCACTTGTAGATTGCATGGCGTTTGCATTGTCATTATTAGTATAGCCATAGGCTTTTCCCCAGTCAACATATCCATTTTCGTGCAATTTCAGGAAAAGCATGTCTTTCAATCCTGCTCCATAACTCTCTGTATATCCTGCAAGAGCCAAACTACCATCATTAGTGATCACAAGGGATTGTGCATTTTCATAATCGATTCCTCCATAAGTTTTAGCATAACTGGATTCTTTTTTCCAGGAACGTGTACCATACGGTGTTTGGATTCTTACCTCAGATCCATCCGGGTCTGTTGTAGAAACCAACCAAGCTGCACCATTTAGTCCGTTATCCAATGCAATTTTCACTACACCATTACCCAAACTTATGGCATCAGTTTCTGAAATTACAGGTAGGTTTAAAGTGCCATTATTACCCTGCATTCTTACAAAACCTATAGTTTCCTGGCTTTGGCAAATACCAAACAGGAAGATAGAAAAGAATATCATTAATATTGATCCTGATAAAGGACTTAAAACAGATTGTTTCTTCATTGTTCTTTTCATTAATATTCTGTGTCTATTAAAGATCTGTTCTGATCCAGATTTGTCCTACCGCTGGACTTGATGGATCAGAAGTCCGGTTTTCAATTACCATGTTTTTGATCTGGTTCCCGTTCATATCCAGGTTGCCATTAATGTCTAATTTCTCATTGGGTGTTGAGATACCAATTCCAATATTTCCATCACTTGCTATTCTAAAATGTTCGATTGAACCACTGATAAACCGCAAGGGATCTCCTCCTCCCCATGCAATCCAGGGATTCTGATTGCCTTGTCGGCCAGGGAAAAATTGAAAATAGTGGGATTGGTCAGAGTTGGAGAACATCACACTTGCCGCATCATCAGGATCTGAGGTTCTTAATTCAAGGTCATTTTGAGGTGTGGTGGTACCAATTCCTACAAAACCGTTATTTTTTATGGTTATCCGGTCAATATCACTGGTTCTAAACCTTAAATCGTGATCAGAAACTACATTGATTTCTCCAAAAGTGCTCTCGCCAACATTTTTACGGATAATCATTCGTTCACTACTTCCTGAATTATTATTAAAGTCAATTTGTCCTTCGGGTGATCCCCCTAAAGAAGCACTAAAAAACAATCTTCCTCCAATATCTAAATTAGCTTGTGGATTGTCTGTAGTAATTCCCACATTTCCTGTAGGGCTAATAACCATTCTGGTTTCCCTTTCTCCAAGTCCATCAGCAGTAATAAACTGAATTTGTCCGGGAATACCTGAAACTGTTGCATCCCCTTTTTGTATCATTTCCATCCAACCAGCAGATCCTGAGCTGGCACCTGCTCCGTTGATCCGGTTTCCACCAAAAACTACCAGTCCAAGTTTGTCTCCATCCTGGGTAACGGCATTAGAAGAGGTGTCATCACCCATTATTGGACTGTGTGAACGATGAAATTTCACTCTTGAGTATGCATTTGCACCATCTGAGTAAATTGATAATCGTTGGCTGGTATTTTCATATAGATATGATCCTGCATTCCCTAATTCAAGTTTACTGGTTGGATTTGTAATGCCGATTCCTACATTGCCCGTAACATTGGAATACATGTCATTTCCAGAAATAGTCCAGTCACCATCGTCACTGTTACCAGAACTTTCGGCATACAATGCAAAGGGAACACTTAAAAGCTGGGATGTTCCCATCAACTGAAAATTAGTTCCACCGGTTTCATCCATTTCAATTTGTAGAAAATAGTCTCCTAAACTCCAATCAATGGTTGTAAAATCTCCGGTAACTACAGTTCCGATTCCGATTTCAAGATTGACCAATCCAAAGTCGTTGGTCGCCGGACCGTGGGTTTCCGTATATACGATTGTACCTGCCGGACCTCCCTGAAGAATACTTATTTGAAAAGCAACCGGAAGGTTTACTATCAAATCACCCGCAGCATCCCTCGCTACAGCCTGGTATTTAAATGCATTTTGGACTTGTGCAAAACCGCAAATCGATAAACTTAAAAATAAAATAACCAGCAATTTTTTCATATGTCATGAATTTTAAAATTGATATTCAATGAAAATTATGTAATAAGCTGTGAGTGAGTAAAAAAGTAGTAAAACTATAATAGATAGTGTTCAAGCTTGAAAAGGCAAATTTATAAATTAAGTTGGAATATGCAAATTAATTTAAATATTACTTGGTGTAACCAGGAATAAATCAATTAATTGTTTCTCGATTTCAGGAAGATCATCACAAATTAAAAGAAGGCTGTATCAAAGGTATATTTAATGATCATGTTGAGACTTCAGCGTAAACTCAGTCGAACGCTTGTCGAAACATAATTGGGTACCTTTTTGATACACACTTGCCTAACGGCTAGGCAGGTTTCGACAGTCCCAATGTGACCTATCGTTTTAATTCTGATACAGCCTCTAAAGATTTTTAATCTAATTGTTCAATTGTTGCCAAATACCATTCAGGAAACAATAGATATTATGGTCTAAAGCGTGAACAAAAATATCTCCCTCCTCCGGAGTTGGTGGGAAGGTGTCACGCGGTTCAAGACGCAAAACATCTTTAATATGTGCTTTTGCTGTTGGGGCGTCTGTACCGATTCCCACATTACCGTTTGCATCTATTTTCACATGTTCGGAAAATTCAAATCCACCAAGGGTAGCAGCATCACGAATATGTAATACTCCAAGTTCATCTGCAACTACAACATTTTCAAGTGCATTATTTAGGTTCATGATTTCAATCCTTGCCTCACCATTAACATCAAGTGTGTGAGTTGGCATAGGTGTTCCAATTCCTACCATACCGGGATTAATGTTATGGATATCAGGACCCATTTCTGCCCATAATGTTGGGGATCCACCCCCAAGGGTAGCAGCATCTCTTATATGCAGAACTCCTTCAACATCTGCAACTACAATATTATCAAGAAAGTCGTCCTGATTCATTATTCCAATCCTTGTTTCTCCATTAACATCAAGGGTACGGGTTGGTGTAGATGTGCCAATACCAACATTTCCATCATTCCTTATGGCCAGCATGGGATCACCATACCGTTTGAATTGAATATCACCAATTCCAGAATTATTCTTGTCAAAATCAAAAATCAAATTGTTGGTAGATTTTTCAAGTTGAATACTGCTTCGCTCAATGCCATCTACAGCAAATTCCAGTCCTTCGGTTAGTATTGGACTCCCTGAATCAATGTCGAGTCGGATATCGGTTTCTTCTCCTTGAATAGTCAGTCTTTTTTGGGGAATAGCAGTACCGATTCCAACATTTCCATCATTTCTGAAGGCCAGCATGGGATCGCCATATCTTTTAAACTGTATATCACCGGTTCCGGTGTTATCCTGGTCCCAGTTAAATATTATATCGTTTGAGGTTTCATCAAAATCCCAGGAGTATTTTAGAATTCCGCCATGAGAAAATCTCAATCCCATTTCATGTGAAGATGCTGAGGCATCAAAAGTTAAATATGGATTATCATCTTCTAGTGTCAGGATGCTGTAAGGTAGTGAGGTTCCAATTCCAACATAACCATTATTTCTGATGGCCAGCCTGTCATCTCCATGCCTTTTAAAATTAATGTCACCGGTTCCGGTGTTATCCTGGTCCCAGTTAAATGTAACATCATTTGAAGCTAAATCCAGGTCCCACGAATATTTTACAATACCATTTTGACCACAATCAATTCCCAGGGTATTTGAAGAAGTGGAAGCGTCCAGTGTCATAACCGGATCATCAGCTTCAATTTCAAGGATACTTGTAGGTGTTGAAGTCCCAATTCCGACATTTCCATCATTTCTGAAGGCCAGCATGGGATCGCCATATCTTTTAAACTGTATATCACCGGTTCCGGTGTTATCCTGGTCCCAGTTAAATGTTATATCGTTTGAGGTTTCATCAAAATCCCAGGAGTATTTTAGAATTCCGCCATGAGAAAATCTCATTCCCATTTCATGTGAAGATGCTGAGGCATCAAAAGTTAAATAAGGATTATCACCTGCTAATGATAATAAGTCTGCAGGGCTTGAAGTACCTATACCGACATTTCCAACATCGTAAAAAATATTAGATCCGCTTTGTGACCATTGTGAACCGCTACCGCTTGCAAAGGGTAACCATTGTGTGCCATCATAGTATTCCATATGTGTTCCTGCCCAACGTAAGGTACCTGCATTATTTCCAACTGAATAACCCACCCGAATTCCTCCATCCACATCCAGCCTTTCATCAGGAGTTGTTGTACCGAGGCCTACATTCCCTGATGTATCAATTGCTAAACGGGATTCATTACCCTGTCCAAATGAACGGTCGCGTATGTTAAAACTACCATCCGAACCTTTAAGATGAAAATCCCACCAAAAATTTCCCTCATCACCTTGGGAAGGCTGATTACCCCAAATGATCTCAACTCCAGGGTCAAATGCTGTATTGTCTGTTGTGCGCCAGATACGCATAACAGCATCAGTGGCGATCAGATTTAATGCTCGATTGGCTTTTGTGCTGTTTACGGTATTTCCAAAAGCTCCTCTTCCGTGTACATGCAATGGTGTAATAGGATTACTGGTTCCAATACCTACATTGCCCGGAACAGCTGCATACATATTATCTCCGAGGATGGTCCAGTCACCATCGTCGCTATTTCCTGCTTCTTCAGCATAGAGTGCATACGGAACACTTAAGATTTGTGTGGTTCCCATCGGTGAAAAAACGATTCCTCCATCCGGGTCAAGTTCAACTTCCAGGAATTTGGAATTGGTTCCCCAATCAATATCTGCGAATATTCCTGACACCGGTGTGGGCGTGCCGTTTCCAATTTCAACAGATGCCAATCCGAACTGATTTGTTGTTAAAGTAAATGTCTCCTGGTAAAGGAGTGTACCAACAGCAGATACATCCCGGATACCGATACGGAAACTGACCAACTGATTATCTAAAATATCACCAGCTGCATCTCGCACCACTGCCTGGTATTTAAAAGCCTGTGGAGATTGAGAGAAAGAAAAGCTTACTGAAATTAAAATTGCTGTAAATAAAAGAACTAAATTTTTCATTTTGCGTGTTTTTAGAAATTAATTTGATGAGGGTGTAAATTTATGGAAATATTTCTTGAATCACAAAATTTTATTGATGATAAAAACCGGTAGATTTGAATTATCTACCGGTTTAAGTAATTATTTTGTGAGTTTTTTACGGGTGTGTGGTGGAAATAATTAAACCGCCGCTATCATCAACTGTTAAGAAATATTTAGTGCCATTGGGGCTTCTCAGGGTAATAAACGTAATATCCGGATCGCTTGTACCCTGTCCGATCTCTACATCTATATTGGAATTACCAAATTCTATTTCAAACAATTCATCCGGAGTAGTAGTTCCAATTCCTATATTACCATTTCCAAGTATTCTCATTCTTTCAGTTAAACCAACGCCACCACCAGGATTTGTTTCAAAAATCAATCCTCGTGTATTTCCCCCATCTGCAATTGCAGCTACTCTGGCCATGTCATCAATACCATTTAAACGTGAAAATCTGATACCGATATAAGCTCCGGTTGTACTGAGATCATTATCTAATCGAATTAAATCTTCACTAGTAGTACTTGTGCTTCGAATATGCAATTTATTGTTAGGGCTGGTTATTCCAATTCCAACATTGCCTGAATTATTGTTGTAAATATTATTACCTGAGCCTGTCCAATAGGTAGTAGCTGTAATCGTTGAAACATCCCGAACATGAAGTACCCCCTGTGCATCGGCAACAACCACATCATCAAGGCTGTTGTTATTATTTAATGTTCGAATCCTTGTTTGTCCATTGACATCCAATGCCTGAGAGGGACTGGTGGTACGGATTCCGATATTTCCTCCACTGGTAATTCTTAACCTTTCATTTGTTGAAAGATAACCTCCGCTATAAATCCTGACATCTCCTGCTGAAGAAAGGGGCATTATGTCTATCCCGGCTGCATTAGTCGATGAATATAAGAGAAATCTGTCAGCAGTGTGCCCAAAAAGGTTCCCTGGCCCGGTATAGGTGTCGTGTTGAACCGACAATCCGCCATGCGCCGTTGCAGAAAACAGTTTTAGCCCGGCAAATGCTTCAGACTCGGTAGACAAATTATAAATCGAAATACGGGTTCCGTCATTAATGTCCCTGCGCAGTGTTAAAAGTTCATCCGGAGTAGTAATTCCAATTCCTATATTACCATTTCCAAGTATTCTCACTCTTTCAGTTAAACCAACGCCACCACCAGGATTAGTTTCAAAAATCAATCCTCGTGAATTTCCCCCGTCTGCAATAGCAGCGATCCTTGCCATATCGTCAATACCATCCAAACGTGAAAATCTAATTCCCAGATAATCTCCAACAGTGTGGTTATCATTATCTAGACGTAATAAATCCTCGCTGCCGGTTCCGGCACTTCTGAGGTGCAATTTATTGTCAGGACTGGTTGTCCCAATGCCAATATGACCTGTCACTGCTGAATACATATCACTACCGGCAATGGTCCAGTCAGCATCACCTGCATTAATCCAATCTACTCCACTTCCTGTTGTTGATAACACCTGTCCGGGGCTTCCGGGGGAGTTGTTTGCATCGTAAAGCGAATTGGTTAGCCGCATTGTTCCCTGAATATGTAATTTTTGTGTCGGGCTGGTTGTACCAATTCCCAAGTATCCGGTGGAACTAATCCGCATCCTTTCTGTGTTGTTCGTTCCAAATCGTAATATCTGGTTCTCCCTCATAAAAATATTACCTGTACTATTTCCGTACCACAAGCACAATCCATCATTTACACCATTGCCTGAATTATCATTGGTAAGGTAAAGGTAGGCAGGATCACTGCTGCCTTCATGGATATTCAGGGCTACACCGCTTGCCGGTGTAACCGGACTGAGTGTTCCTCCAAGTCCTAACATACCATCGTTGGTTAAAATCATTTGTGTGGTGTAGTTGGTCATAAACCTGAAATCGTGATTGGTAGCAGTTCCGGTATATGCAAAATCAGATGGCCCGTTTGCTCCGATGAAAGATCGAACATCGTCACCTACCAGGTTAAGGCCGGCATAATTTCCGGTTTTGACTGCTGCAGTGCCATTTATTTCAAGTTTATATCCGGGAGCATTGGTACCGATACCTACATTCCCTGAATTGTTATTGTACATATCATTTCCTGACAACGTCCAGTCACCGTCATCCCCACCTACAATCCTCTGCCATGTACTTCCATCATAATAATAATAACCGGGTGTATTATCGGTTTGGTAAATCAGCAAGCCTGTTGCGAAAGTACTTCCGTTAATGGCATTTCTTTCAGCTTGTGTCATTCGCGGAACTAACATGCCACTTGTTGTTGATTTTACATCGAGCATGGCCGAAGGATCCGGATCTGTTCCATCGGTGTTGATGCTCACCTGGCTATTGGCTGTAAGCGTTCCCAGGATTAATACGACGAATAGTAATTTAATTTGTTTCATAGTGTTTTGTTTTCTCAACCTAACAGGTTGGAAAAAACCTGTTAGGTTATGTTAAAAAATAAAGGCTGCCCCTATTAAAATAAGAGACAGCCCCATATATTTCTCCAACTACTAACTTTTAAAATTTATTACACAAATGGTTCTTGATCTATCATTATAGACTGTCTCATTCAATTAATTTGATATTATTCCGGCACGTCTGATGACGTAGGATAATTTGGTTTTGTATTTTCTACCGGAACTTCTTCAGTTATGATCACATTCCCTTGTAAATTTTCCTGCGGTACTTCAACAGTTTTATCCGGCTCGGTAATTTCTTCAGGTTCTTTTGTTGACGGGTCAACAATAGTTGACGGATGAATCCCAACTGTAAGTTTACCATTTTCATAGTATAAGCCCTGTCCGTCTGTTTCGGTGTCGCCATCGTTATGTAAGCCTTGTGAAAGTTTTGTTGTATAATCAGCCGCAATAACTTCTTCTGCAAGTACCGGCGATTCGTAGCCCTTACGTTTACCGATTGCAATATAAGAAACCGTTACATTACTTTTCCCATTGCCGTTTTCGGTAATTATAAAACCGTTTTCATTTACACCGGAAATATAAACACCATTTGATTCTCCTGATGGAGTAGCGGTAACTATAACAGGCGATTTATCAGAAACGATTTGTGTGAACGCCTCATCAAAAACAACAGAGGCTTTACCATTGCTAATAGTAACATATCCCATTGTTTGCACTGTGGCATCAGTTGAAACATTGGTGTAAAGCACTTTGTTCTCCCCATTGTCATTTTTTTGGAGGTGAACGTCTAAGTCGTTTTTATACACAGTACCGTTTGAATACATTGCGTAGTTCTCACCTTCGGTATAAGTACCATATACTTTACCGTGTATATCAGCTCCGAAAAGATCGCCCCAGGCACCAATACCGTTATTAACAAGCGCTTGATCGTCTTTTCCCGTACCAGATGTATAACTGGTAAAATAACCACCATAGGTTGCGCTGCCACTTGTTTTATATCCTAATGAACCCCAATAGGACCCTCCATAATGGGCTCCTAATACTCCACCACATCGGGTATAATCAGGATAGAAAAAACCTGCCGTTCCAAAAGTATAAGTATAACCAAAGTATGCATATCCTTTTACACTTGAGCGTACAGAAGATTGACTGTACGCTGTTCCTGCTGTACCGGAACTCAAATACCCATATATAGCGCTTTGGTTTGTGCTTGAGCCTGTGCCAGAAGCATATATAGTTTTTTGATTTCCGGCATCATAAATATCAACATTAGAATTATCAACAGGAGATATAAGGTTAGAGAAGACATCCCAGGGACCATCACCATCGGGATCAATCCACATAGTACCGGCTGGAGTGACTGATAATAACTGGCCGCTTGTACCGGCAGAATTGGTACCGTCATACAAAGAGCCGGTAAGCCTCATATTTCCGGATACTTGTAATCTTTGCGTAGGGCTTGTGGTTCCAATACCCACATTACCTGATTCATTTATAACCATTCTACCATCCGTTCCTCCGGTTCTGAACATCAAATAATCACTATTGTAAGAATAAAACACACCCGCATATATAGAAGCAGCATCATCATTAAATGTAATACCGGCATAGCCACTACCATTGAATTCCAAATAAGCATTTGAATTATCCTCTATAATAGCATCTATAGTACTGATATAAGTACCACTGCCACTTCCTGTGCCATTATATACATGAAACTTTGTGGATGGGCTTGTGGTTCCAATGCCCACATTACCGGTATTGGTAATCCTCATTCTATCGCCGTTGGAATAAAACTGAATTCCTCCCGGTCCCCTAAGCCATAAATCCTGACCTGCCTGAAAACTTTCTACAACCATTCTGTTTGGTGTTGATGATGAAATTATCCGTCCGGTAGGAAAGCGAGCTTCTTTATCAATATCAAACAATACATCGCCGGTTAAGTGAATACTTCCACCCACATCCAGTTTTCTGGTAGGTGAAGCAACCCCAATTCCAACATTACCAGAAACAGCCGAATACATATTACTGCCAGAAATAGTCCAGTCGGCATCACCTGCAACATCCACCCAATCTACTCCTGAACCTGTTGTTGACAATACCTGCCCACTGGTACCTGCCGAATTGTAAACATCATACAGCGCTCCGGTAAGCCGCATATTTCCAGATACATGTAATCTTTGTGAAGGGCTTGTGGTTCCAATACCGACATCGCCGGTATTGGTAATCCTCATTCTGTCGCCGTTGGAATAAAACTGAATTCCTCCCGGTCCCCTAAGCCATAAATCCTGACCTGCCTGAAAGCTTTCTACAACCATTCTGTTTGGTGTTGATAATGAAAGTATCCGTCCGGTAGGAAAGCGAGCTTCTTTATTAATATCAAACAATACATCGCCGGTTAAGTGAATACTTCCGCCCACATCCAGTTTTCTGGTAGGTGAAGCAACCCCAATACCAACATTACCTGTAACACCTGAGTACATATTCGTACCTGAAATTGTCCAGTCACCGTCATCCCCACCTACTATCCTTTGCCATGCACTTCCATCATAATAATAATAACCGGGTGTATTGTCGGTTTGGTAAATAAGCAAACTTGTTGCAAAAGTACCCCCATTAATGGCATCTCTTTCAGCCATTGTCATGCGCGGAACTAACATACCTCCTGCTGTGGATTTTACATCCAGCATAGCTGATGGATCGGGATCGCTGCCGTCGGTATTAAAACTTACCTGAGAAATTGCAGGTACATTGATCAAAATGATCAAACCTAACGTTAAAAGGGTAATTAACTTTTTCATTGTTTTATAGTTTTTTAGTTTATATATATTTTTTTCGTTACTAATTTTTGTCCTGAAATTACCTTCACTACATAGTAAACTTTATCCTGGTTTACAGGTAAAATATTCAATTCAGGCAGGGCCGTTTGTGAATCAACCAACTCGCCCATCATGTTATACACATAGATTTCACCTTTCAGATTTTCCGGCATTTTTACATAGATAGCATCTTGCCAGCCGTAAATACGAATATTGCTGTAAAGGATATCTTCCATTCCGCTTGGCGGTTCAAAATGTATGTTAAACCTTGAGGGATCTTCTATAGGATTGGAAATAAAGTTGTATTCAGGGTTTTCTTTCAGATTATGGAAATAGTCTTCTTTTTTGTCTTCAAGCCAGATGGGCAGGTCGAAAGGAAAACTTTCGATGTTGGATGCTGAAATTGTAAATTCGCCACCCAGTGCTGCGAAAAAATTCAAAGGGACTATGGGATAGTCAATATACGAAGGTAAACAATTAATCGCGTAGTTTTCCTGCATAACAACGGTATAAAGGGCGGGGGCTTCATCATGGCCTTCCATATACCAGGCATCGTATTCATTATCGAACAGGCCTGTTGCTTCATCCCAGAATAATATTACAGCTTCGCATCCATACGGACCTGATTCCTGATTTACACAAAGCCTTAATAAATTATCCCATTCTTCATCAGAGGTTTTATAAAAAGTTTTATTGCTGTGCAATCGTTGGGAAGCAGGTATGGTTACAGAAGCTCCGGTTGCGTTTGCATGAAGCCAGAAACCCTGGGTTGAAGCAATTACACCATCATTGCCTACTGGTAGCCCTATTCCAGTAAACCAATTATACAACCTGTAATTGCCACTGGTACCACCTCCTGAACCATTGTCGTAAACATAGATGGTAGCATCAACGTTGGTCCGGCTCCAATCAGTGTGGTTATTCCAATCAATGGCACAGGGAAACGGATTACCAACAAGGTTCCATCCTGGGTTGGGGGAAGAACCTGTATACACCAGGTTAAAATTTACATCCTGGTAATTGGGTGTACCTTTAATCACAGCCGAATCCGGAGAAGGGGGAAAGGTTCCGTTGGGATCGGTTGTATATGGCCAAACAAAATAACCCTGTCCCACATTAAGCGGAGTGGTCATTGGTTTATTCAGATATTGAAATGCCGCAGTCGGTTCAAGGTACTTATACAAATACATCCATTTATATGAAACAATGGTTCCTCCATTAACCGGTGAAGCCACTATATGCCAGGTATCCTTGGTGAGGTATTGCTCCACTTCGGCCTGGCCGCCGCCCGTAAATGTGACCGTTCCTTTTTGCAGGAAGGATGGTGTACTTGAATTATCATCCTCCAATAGCAGGTCGCCACCATTAATAATTTTTAATGTGCTTCCTGAATTTAATGTTACTTTGGTTCCCGGCTGGACTTTAATGCCCTGTGCAAATAAAAACACCGGTAATAAAGCCAACACAAAAACATAAATAATTTTTGTTTTCATGTGAAAATGATTAAGTTAGAGAATAAATAATTGAATTGATAGTATGTTATAGTTCTAAAAAAAAGCATACTTGCTGGTTAATTGAACCGACCCTTGCTCCGATTTGATTTTCCTCACTGGTTCAACCAGTCAAATGTAGAAAAAAATAAAAGAGGTTTTATATCATTGCTGGAAAAATATTTGGTGCATTTCTCTATAAAAACAATAGCTATGTAATTAAATGGTTGAATTTGTGTTGGTTATTAATTTTTTGTGATGAGCAGATAAAACTGTAATTTAGATTGATCCTAAATTATGGGGGTATTTGTATTTATTTGTCGTTTCCTTCCTTACCTGCCAAACCACAATGCAACCCTTTTAAAATGAGGATTGTCTTGATTCATAGTAGTTTTACAGATATTTAAATATTTATTTCGTTTAAATATTTTCTTTCAATAATTTTGCACAACTTTCATTATAAATATAAATCAACTTAAGATGAAAATAAGAGGTATACTTTCAACAGCAATTATTTTAATTCTGTCTTGTTCAATTTACGCGCAGAGTAATCTAAAATCCACACCGCAGGATTATTCGGAATATCCACATTGGATTGAGATGATGCAAGATCAATCGGTAAATTTTTATGATGTCCAGGAGGCGTTTAATGCTTACTGGAAAAATCGTGAAATTACCAAAGGAAGTGGCTGGAAGCCTTTCAAACGCTGGGAATGGTGGACAGAAAAACACATCTACCCTGATGGAACCAGGCACGAAGCCGATAAAGTTTTCAATGCATATCAAAAATATTTGGCAAAAAATCCTGGTTCAAAGGATTCTGATGGGGATTGGGAAAACCTGGGACCCATTATTATTCCATCAAAAGGTTATGAGGGACTAGGCCGGATAAATTCAGTTGCTTTTCATCCAACTGACCCTGATATTCTTTATATTGGAGCGCCTGCCGGCGGATGCTGGAAATATGATGCAAGCACGGCTGAGTGGATTAGCACTACCGATGATCTACCTACTTTGGGTGTATCTTCTATAATTGTAAACTGGAGTGATCCTGATAATGTTTTGATTGGAACCGGCGACCGTGATGCAGGTGATGCTGCAGGTATGGGCGTATTCAGAAGTACTGACGGAGGAGAATCATGGGAGCAGTGGAACAATGGTATGGGTACTACAACAGTAGGCCGGATGATACAACATCCCTCTAATCCTGATTTGATCTATGCAGCTGCTTCTGCTGGAATATTTAAAACAACAGATGCCGGGGCAAACTGGACTTTAATTAAGAGTGGAGGATATAAGGATATTCTTTTTAATCCAAGTTACCCTGATGTTCTTTATGCCGGTGGTGGAGGTAACTTTTTCAGATCTCAAAACGGAGGAGATTCATGGGAGCAGATCACAAATGGGTTGCCTGGTGGAAGCAGGTCGGTTATCGCTGTTACGCCTGATGATCCTAATTATGTTTATTGTCTTTTATCAAATGGGGATTCATACAAAGGAATTTATCGTTCAACAAATGGAGGCACTTCTTTTACCGAAATGTCAACAACCCCAAACATTATGAGCTGGGGATGTTATGGCGGCTCGGGTGGTCAGGCATGGTACGATTTGGATGTAGCTGTTGATCCCAATGACAGGGATGTAATATATGCCGGTGGTGTCAATTGTTTTAAATCGGTAGATGGTGGTGTAACCTGGGATATCAACTCACATTGGTGGGGCGACTGCAGTGTTCCTGCCGTTCATGCTGATCTACATGTGCTGGAATACAACCCCATCAATGACAGGTTATATGCCGGAAATGATGGTGGAATTTATTATACAGAAAACAGTGGTACTACATGGCCTGAAATTACCGATGGACTTCCCATCAGCCAGGTGTACAGGATCGGGCAATGTAAAATTGATAAAAATAAAGTGATCAATGGATACCAGGACAACGGTACTTCGACCTATTATGGAAATAATAACTGGCAAACCACTTATGGCGGAGATGGAATGGAATGTGCTTTTGATCATACTGATCCGGCTTATTCTTATGCAACATTATATTTTGGTGATATTTTCAGGATGTATAACAATGGAAGTTCGCATAAAGTAGGTGGAAATGGAGCACATGGAATGAATGAAAGCGGAGGATGGATCACTCCTTTCTGTCTTCATGAAGGAAACTCAGAGATCATGTTTGGAGGTTTTAAAAATATTTGGAGGGCAGAAGGTGTTAAAACCAATAGTTTTACCTGGAAAAAAATAACTGAAGAAGGTGGTGGTGATATAGATGTTGTTGAATACTCACCGGCCAATTTTGATCTATTATTTTATGCCCGGAACGGTCAGTTATATCGCAGCGATAATGTTATGGACGAAGATCCCGATTGGATAACACTTACAACCTATTTGCCGGGTTCCGGAAATGTATTTGATGTGGAGGCTCATCCCTACAATGAAGATGTTGTCTTTATTACTCGCAGCAATAAAGTTTACCGTTCTGATAATAAAGGATTTTCATGGACTGAAATTACAGGGAACCTTCCTGAGATCAATATGAATTCTTTGGCATTTTATGAAAACAGTATTGACGGTATTTATGTAGGATCGGATGCAGGGGTTTATTACCGGGATGCTTCAATGAATGACTGGACAATGTTCAGTAATGGTTTACCTGTGGATGCCTCAATCAATGAAATTGAAATTTATCATAATCCTGATAACCCGGAAGAAGATGTAATCCGTGCAGGAACTTATGGAAGAGGCTTGTGGTCGTCACCCATGTGGCATGGTGAACCTGATGCCGGATTTGAATCCAGCGAAACTTCTGTGCCGGTTGGTTGTGAGGTGAATTTCTTTGACCTTTCCGCTGGTGTTCCAACTTCCTGGGAATGGACTTTTGAAGGGGGAACTCCCGCAACTTCGAGTGATAAAAATCCTGTAGGAATAATATATTTAAATGAAGGAACTTTCGATGTGACCTTAACTGTAACCAATGAAGAAGGGACAGATACAGAAACCATATCAGGTTATATGACGGTAAGTGAAACTGTAATGCCTGATGTATTTTTTATTGCCAGCGATTCCATTACCTGCTCTGGCGTTGAAGTTCAGTTTACCGATATGAGCAACAATTGCCCAACAGCCTGGCAGTGGACTTTTGATCCGTCAACAGTAGGCTATGTTAACGGAACGAACCAGAATTCGCAAAATCCGGAAGTAGAATTCAATGCAGCCGGTTTTTATTCTGTTACACTTGCAGTAACAAACAATGCCGGAACAAATTCCCTTACCAAAGATGATTATATCAATATCGGTGGTATTAGCCTGCCGTTTTCTGATGATTTTGAATCGGGTGACCTGAACGCAAAATCATGGAGTATCGAAAATCCTGATTATAATGTAACCTGGGATGTAGCTACAATAGGAGGGAACGGACCAGGAAATAATGCCGCCAGGTTGAATTTCTTCGATTACATTGTTCCTCCCGGACCGCGTGACAGGTTAATTACTCCTGTATTGAATTTTGAAGGACTTGACCATGTTTATATGACTTTCAAACATGCTTATGCAAAACGGCACAATACAGTTACCGATTCATTGATTGTTTATATCTCAAACAATTGCGGAGATAACTGGACAAGGTTATTCGAAGGAGGTGAAGATAATAACGGTGTGTTTGCTACGCATGAGTTGATGACAGATCCTTTTATACCTGCTGTTCAGGAGGATTGGTGCGGATATGGTTGGGGTGCAGATTGTATTTTCATTGATTTAACTCCATGGGCTGGACAGGGAAATATTCAGGTAGCATTTGAAACGTACAATCATTTTGGTAATAACCTTTACATCGACAATGTTATGATAGGTATGATGACTGACATTACTGAAAATGCAAGTGAAGAGAATATTCAGATATTCCCCAATCCTACAGATGGGATTATCAATATCCTGATTCCGGATAAATTGGGAGCAACTGACATTTCGATTTATAATAATCAGGGAGCCAAAATATATAGTACAACAGCATTATTTAATAATCATAACCTTTTAATTGATTTAGGTATGTTTGGTAAGGGGATGTATTTTATTCAGGTTAGTTCAAATGGACGCATATTCACTGAAAAGGTTATTCTTAGATAGTATTGATATTTTTCAATAAAAAATAAAACATAAAATAAAACCGGAATTCCATAATAGAATTCCGGTTTTATCGTTTTTGTGACTAAACATTAAACCCCGGTAAATATGAAAATCAGCAATGTATTTATTTCGATTTTTTTCACTGTTATAATTTTACTTGCAGCCTGCTCCAAACAAAATAGTGGTGATGGTACGACCAACATGGTTTCTGATCATACAAAAAAATATCTTGGAAACTATTATTTTACTACAGTTACTACAACTGATCAAAAGGGTATTTTAGTCAGTGACACAACTTATTATAATGGTATTGTTAGTAAATATCCCAGTTATTTTGCCTTTGTAGATATTAATTATGCTCAGGATCAAACTATCTGGACAGAGTTGGATACGAATGGTAGTTTAATCATTTTCGCCAACGGGCCGCTAAGCCAGTTATGGAGCGGCCAGTTTATCAATGAGAATGAAGTGAATATTGTTTATGATAGTTTGCCTTTTTTCTCGAAAAATATTCATGGTATACGGGAATGATTGGAAATTTCGTCTAATCAAAATCAGGAACAACAAAAGATTTATATTCTGAAAAGTCAAAATCAAACAAAGCTTTACTTACTCCATTGTCTTTGTTAATAATCCTGTATACACATCGATTATTATAGTATAAAGCTGATAATTTTACCCTTTCTGAATTCCTTTCGGAATTTACATTTTTTAGGATACTATCACATATAAAAGCTATATTTTCTCTTGCTATAATTGAATCTTGTTTGTTATGCAATCTTTTCTCTAATACTTCATCTAAAAAGTCGTAGTTAATTCCTGGAATTCGCAACTTTGACCAAGCAAAATCTTCATAAAAATATTCATATGCCAAATAGATTTGATTGGTAAATTCAAATTTATTTTCATCTATAGGATCCTGATATGCTGGTACCATTAGGCAAATTTGTGATGAGTAAAAGGGATTTTCATCATTTTCTACTTCTTTTAATATAAAACTAGCTTCAATATAAAAATCATTAGGTTTTACATCATTAAATACATTGGGATTAATAGCTATTCCACATTTTTTAATTGTTATCGTATTGTCAGTTTCATTAAATATTGCCTTAACAGTTGTATCTTTTGCAGTATCTGTCCCGTTTATCCATATTTTTCGTTTCCAAATTGTGCTATTATAAATAACGTTACTATCAATTTCATAAAATTGACCATATTTATCGAAATACTGAATTTTAATATCCGATATTACTACTTCTGTATCCCAGGATCGAAAACCGGCAGTATATACAGTTTTGTTATCAATTTTTTCCTTCACAATTTCATAATAATTGTATACCGAGAAAACACCCAAATATACCAGAAGCATAGTAAAATACGCACTTAATAATGAATTTTTTAATTTGCTCAATTTACATACATAAAAATAGAAAGGTAGGGTAATTATAAATAGTATTCCAACTATGTACAAAGCTGAATTTCTGTTTAAAATAAGATCAGTAAGGTAATAAATAATACAAAAGAGAAAGCCAGTTGTTAAAATGAAGACTATTGTTAGGATATTTGTACAACAAAGACACTTAATGATTTTACATAAGAAAGCTCTTAGTCTTTTTGTCCATTTTTTATCAGAATCGTTAGACTTTTGTTGATTGCCTAGTAGTTCGTTCTTGATATATCATATCAAATAACTTTAATTTCATCCATTTTATATTTCCAACGAAAGATTACAGGCTCATTGTTTATTTCATCAATGCCCTTATAAATCCTTTCCTTAAGT
>JAUVJI010000062.1 GCA_030596605.1 Bacteroidales bacterium | reverse complement strand
TTTAGAAACTATGAACCGTTTCAAAAAATTAAAATATAATTGGCTAAACAATATGTCAATCAATTTTAATGGTGCTGCCTCATCCTGAAAAATTAGGGGTAGAAATTATACATGAAAATCTGTGTTTAAACAGAATGCTGACATACCAAAAAGTAAAAAAGACGAGGTAAACGAAATTTATTGCGATAATTTTGGGATTCTCTGGATAGGGACGAATGACGGTTTGTTTCAATTTAGTACTGTTAATAGTGAGTTTAAAGCCTTCAATTTGATTCCTTCTCAGAAATTCATTATAAATGGAGATCAAATTATTAATTCAATTATTGAAGATCACAATCATGCACTCTGGGTAGGTACTGCTTTCTCAATCTATAAGATTTTAAACGGAAGACAGGAACGTTTCGGAAATTACATAGTAAGAGATATTGTAAAATACAGAAACGGAGAAGTCAAACAATTATGGTTTACTACTACCTGGGGTTTATATAAATATGATTATGAATCGCAACAGTTTACCCCTATTTACAGCAATCCTGCTCACACCGAAAGTTTATTAAATAATGATAACAATTCCCTGTTACTCGCAGATAATGACCTGCTGTGGATTGCAGGTAGTGATGGGGTTGATTTACTTAACCTTAACACAAATCCCTTCAATCAATATATCCATTACATTGACGAATTCGGGGTTTCGTTTGTTACTTTCTATGAAGATAAGGAAGGGTTTTTTTGGCTGGGATCTCCCAATGCAGGCTTACTGAAGTATGATCAGGATATTAACTATATCAAGCGATTTACCCATGGGCTCCCGTATGATAGTCCATCTTTGAGCTACAGTGTTTTTGAGATTTTTGAAGATTCAGAACAATTTATGTGGATTGGAATGAAGTTTCCATTTCCGGGTATTTATTTATTTGATAAAGAAAAAGAATATTTCACAAAAATAGCTTGTGATACTTCGTACGATCATCCGAAACATATGGGAGTTAAAGATATTATTGAAGACCCCTGGGGTATTGTCTGGTTTGCTACGAATTCCGGTTTATATTGGTTTGACAATGAAAATTACGACTCTTTATTCCTTCGATATACTGATGATGAAATACTTTCCCGTGTTTGGATAAATGATGTTTACATTGACCGCAATAATTGCCTTTGGGTAACATCTGCGAAGGGTTTATACCGGCTTCCTGAGGAAAACAGAAAATCAATGAACTTCATAAAGTTTGATACTGTTAATTACGAAAACAAAAGCTATAAAGATATGCCGTATGATCTCATCCAGTGTAAAAATGGATTTTTCTGGATGGGTACTCCTGATGGTTTGTTTAAATTCAATCCTACATCTAATGAATTTCATAAAATTGGGAAAGAAAATGAATTCATCTGGAATAGTAAGATTTATTCAATATTAGAAGATAAGGATGGCTGTTTTTGGTTAAACTCCGAGAAAGGCCTTATCAGGTTCAATCCTCAGGCAGCAGGGAATGAATCCCCAAAGCTTTTCGATATTTCAGACGGTTTGTTTTATGATGGTTTCGATTGGTCAAACTTCGGCCTTAGTCGTGATGGAAGAATTTTTTTACCCGGAAGAGGAGGCAAACAGAATGGTCTTACTTATTTCCACCCGGATAGTATAAGCTACAACCGTAAAATCCCACCTATAGTAATAACAAAGTTTTTAGTTAAAAATGAAAATCTTAACCCGAATAAAAATCATGTTAAACTAAGGTACAACCAAAACTTTTTATCTTTTGAGTTTGCTGCATTGGATTATGTTAATCCCGGTAAAAATCAGTATGCTTATTACCTTGAGGGATTGGAAGATGATTGGAATTCTTGTGGTAACAGAAGAGTTGCCAATTACACTAATGTTTCACCAGGAAATTATGTTTTCAGAGTTAAAGGATCAAACAATGATGGATACTGGAATGAACAAGGCGCTTCATTAACCATTTCTATTTTGTCCCCTCCATGGAAAACATGGTGTGCCTATTCACTATATGCCTTGTTTGTTATCGGATTAATCTACACCTGGAGAAGATACGACCTGAAACGACAACGCTTAAAACAGGAATTGGAAATAGAGCATGTGGAAGCTGAAAAACTGAAAGAACTGGATACTATGAAATCCAGGTTCTTTGCCAATATCTCCCATGAGTTTCGTACACCATTAACCCTGATCCTTGGCCCACTAGAAAAACTGCGGTCAAAAATAGCAGACCAGGATTCTGAACAAGACCTGAACATCATGCAGCGCAATGCACTTCGATTACAAAACCTGATCAATCAACTATTGAACCTGTCAAAATTGGAATCAGGGAAAATGAAATTGCAGGTTAGAGAGGAAAATATTGTAACGATGGTAAATGGTTATGTACAATCATTTGAATCATTAGCCAAACAAAAGAAAATTGATTTGATATTCAATTGCGATGAGGAAAATATTCAACTGTTTGTAGACAAAGATAAGATTGAAAAAATCCTTTACAATCTTTTGTCGAATGCGTTTAAGTTTACTGGTGAAGGGGGGAGGATAGAAGTGGAAATCACCCCCCTGCCCCCATCAAGGGGGGATAGTACGTGGGTGTCCTCCCTCAAGGGGGGATTAAGGGGGGTTGACTATAAAAATCTCCGACACCGGTCGCGGCATTCCTCCAGAAAAACTGAAACACGTTTTTGACCGTTTTTATCAGGCAGATGATTCCTATACAAAAGACCAGGAAGGAACAGGAATTGGATTGGCACTAACAAAGGAACTTGTGGAAATCCATCATGGTAGGATTACAGTTGAAAGCGATCCCGATAGCTATCGGGAGGAGAATGGAACAACTTTTTGCGTATTCCTGCCAAAAGGTAAAGAGCATCTGAAACAAGAAGAAATAGTTGAAAAAACTACCATCACGGTAATAAGAGATGAGTTTTCTGAACCCGTTCCTGAACTGGAATTTTTAGAAAATGACTTAATACCAGCAGACCATCAAAGTCAGGATGGAGTTAATGGAAAAGAAGATAAACCTTATTTACTGATTGTGGATGATAATGCTGATTTGCGTATTTATATACGAGGATATCTCAATACGTATTATAATATTTCTGAAGCCAGGGACGGAGAAGAAGGATTTAATAAAGCAACAGAAAGGATACCCGATCTTATCATCAGCGATGTAATGATGCCGAGAATGGATGGTTATGAATTGTGTGAAAAACTAAAAACTGATGAACGAACCAGCCATATCCCGGTTATACTTCTTACGGCACGTGCTTCAACTGAAAGCAGAATTGAAGGGTTGGAAACCGGGGCTGACGATTTTATTACCAAACCATTCGATCCGTTAGAATTACAAACCAGGATTACAAACCTAATAAACCAAAGGAAAAAACTACTGAAAAGGTTTATGAAGAATGTTCGGAAAATGGGTATTGAACAATTATTGATGCTTGACACACCTGATCTTACCTCTATGGATCAAAACTTTTTACAAAAGGCTATAGAATATATTATGGAGAATATTTCCGATCCTAATATTAATGTTGAATTATTGGGAGAAAAAATGGCACTTAGCCGAAGACAGCTACAGCGCAAAATAATGGGCATTACAGGAAATTCGCCAAATAAATTCATACGTTCGATCAGGCTCAACAGAGCCGCAGAATTAATCCTTAACCAAACCGGTAATGTTACAGAAATAGCCTATGAAGTAGGATTTAATAACCTTTCATGGTTTGCAAAATCATTTAAGGAACAATTCGGGGTTCTTCCTTCGGAATACCCTCCTGAAAATTTCAAGTAATTTTTTAATAACGAATTTGCAAGCTATTCAAAAATCAATATTTGAAAATATTCAGGATATTTTATAAACGAATGTCCAATATCTGTTACAGAATGTCCAATCCCTGTTAGCATCTCCCTATATCAACATAGTAATTTTACATTTTATTAATTCTAACATTAATCCATGAACATTTTCATGGGAAAAAGGAGGTTTCAATGAAAACAAAAACTTTACTTACCACAATTCTGATTGTTAGCACAATGAACCTTTTCTGTCAGATCATCCATGTACCCGATGACCAGCCAACTATCCAGGCCGGAATAAACGCAGCAACAAATGGGGACACTGTTCTGGTGGACGAAGGAACCTGGTTAGAAAACATCCGGTTTAAAGGGAAAGCAATTACCGTTGCCAGCCATTTTTTAATCGATGGGGATGAAGATCATATCGACAATACCATTATTGACGGCAGCCAGGCGACCAATCCTGATAGCGCTTCCACGGTGATGTTTATCAATTTTGAGGACACCACATCTATTATCTGCGGATTTACCATCCAGGGAGGTGCAGGCCTGGTCAATCCCACATGGAACCTCAAATATGGCGGAGGTATAGCATGTTGGGAATCAGGACCAATAATAAGACATAATAAAATCAAGGACAATATGATCACGGACCCTTCATTTAATTGTGGAGGTATAGGGATTGGAAGTTGGTCTGCAACAGGAGCTTTTTTGATTGTTATAGAAAACAACTTAATTTCTGATAATGTAGGTACAGCAAACGCTGAATCAGCAAGAGGCGGAGGTGTTTATGTTATGACCAATGCAATAATAAGAAACAATACCATTGAAAATAATAGTATCTATAATTCCGGTATACAGGCAGATGGAGGGGGTATTGAAGTAGAACAACCACTTGGTATTTCAATATCTGCATCTATTCATAATAATATTATACAGAACAATACTGTGGAAGGTAATGAAAGTTTAGGTGGAGGTATATTGATATATAATGCTTCTGCAACAATTTCAAATAATGAGATTAGCAATAATTCTTGTATTGCAGAGGCAAATGTATACGGAGGTGGTATATGTACATACTTCGCGGGTGAAATGCATATTTCAAATAATCAGGTGGTAAACAATACCTGTGT
Source organism: Bacteroidales bacterium (assembly GCA_030596605.1). Taxonomy (GTDB): domain Bacteria; phylum Bacteroidota; class Bacteroidia; order Bacteroidales; family JAADJA01; genus JAADJA01. Next base: position 18,140 of record JAUVJI010000062.1, on the reverse strand, counting down.
GGCTGCTTCTTGTTTGGAAGGGGGGTATTTATGTTATAACACAAATGGGGAGTTATATATTACCGGAAATGAATTCAGTAATAATGAAATGACAAGTATAGAATATTCGTTTGGAGCAGGAATTTGGATTTATGAATTTTCCCATTCTATCAATATTAAAGATAATTATTTTCATGCCAATATAGGGAATTATATATCCGGATGGTCAATGGGAGGAGCACTTGGAATTAACGGCACTTCAAATGAGGAAGTAATAACTGAGAACAATATTTTCTCCAACCATAATGTTGAAAGAGGAGCAGCGATATGGACTTTTAATTTGCCCAATCATAAAATTCAAAACAATGTATTTAGGGATAATAGTGCGGAACACTGGGGAGGGGGGCTGTTTCTTCATCAATACTATAGCAAAAATATGGATGAGGAATTACCCACACTTTTTAAGAATGAGATTAATGCAAGGCCAATAGAATTAAGCAACCTGCATCCTCAAATTATAAACAATACATTTATTAATAATCATGCAGGAGAGCTGGGTGGTGCTATTTACACAACTGGTACGTATGATTCAATTTGCCCTGTTATTTTAAATAATATTTTTTGGAATAATACCGCCAATATAGCAGGCAATGATATCCGGCATGGAGGTGATGAAGATATTTATGTTGGGTATAATGATATAGATACAAATAGTATATGGGGTAACTGGACAGGAGAATACAATATTTATGAAGACCCCATATTTATTGATGATTCCTGTCACATTGCTGATTCCAGTCAATGTATCGAAGCAGGGGTTTCATCAATTGAAATTTTCGGAGAAATGTATAATTGCCCTGATATTGATATTGATGGTCAACCACGGCCTTTAAACGGAACTGCAGATATTGGAGTAGATGAAGTATTGATAACCGGTATCATTCCCATATTTAATAAAACAGTGAGGCAGACTTCTCTGGAAATTTACCCTAATCCATTTAAGACTAAAACAACAATTGAATTTAATATCCCGCAATCGGGTTTTATAACTCTTTCCGTTGTTGATTTTACCGGAAAAAATATTCAATCATTGGTTTCAAAACAACTCCCTGTCGGAACACATCAAATTGAATGGAATGCAGGTGGATTACCATCTGGTATTTATTTCCTGAAATTGGAAACGAATGGAATTTCTGAAACCAGGAAACTACTATTAATTAAGTGACCTTATAGTCAGGGTTGCCGGTTACAGCGATTATTTCGTTGATCTGACAGAAGAATTACAGGATGAGATCATTAGGAGGACGGAGCATAAGGAAAAATAATTCAGATAGAAATATTTCAATCAGAATTGTAATAACTGATTAAATCTTTCAAATCTTCTTCTTTGTAAATTTTTATTTTGTGCTCCTTTATATAAGTTTTGATATCCTTGTCACTGTTTTCAAACATTACAATAATCTCCTTTTTCTTATTCGGAAGAAGAATTGCTGTTTCACCATTTTCAGAAATGAAATATTTCTCTGATAAATAGTAACGCTCCTTTACAAAGTTTGTATTTGGATCAGAACATTCCTCAATATATTTAAATGCAATGCACCGATGCAACAATAATTGGCAGTCACCATTTACAAGTACTTCGAAATATCCCTTATTTACTTCATCTTCACATTCGAAATCACGGTAAATGAACTCATGGCCATTCAAAACAACAGTACTGATTTCTTCAGGATCACCAAAGGCTGCAGTATCACCTTCGTGTACGAATTCCATTTGCTGATTGTAAATGTTATACCTGACCATCCTGTCAGATAAATATTTTCCATCCGTTAAGGTTACAGATGCTTTTGTCCAGTCATTAAAATACATCGAACATTCTTTTCCCAAATCCTGGTTCATTCCAGAAGATCCGGCTCCGGAATTATTACCCTGATTACCGGAAGTCGTCGAATATGTATTTGCTGAATGGGACTTTACATTTCCTTGATTTTTAACATTGGCTGGTGATATTTGTGCTATAACCTGCATGTATAATAGAATGCAGATAGCTGAAATGATTAATTTTACCAAAGATTTCATGACTATAAATTTTTACTGATTATGGCGATAAGATAGTAAAAATCAGTCAGAAAGTCAAGTTAATTCCTTATTATTTTTAAGACAAAGACCCATTTTGTCTTCTCAACAATGCATCAGGCACCTGTAATACATGAAAAAACAGGGAACGAATTGAAAAATATATTACTACGAATTGATACTAAGGTTAAATGTTTGAAAATAAGGTTAAATTTAAGAAAAGAAAAAAACCCAGTACAATCACATCCAACTTCCTTAAAACCTTATTTTTTAAGGCATAGACCTTAGTAAAAAAATCAATACTTCAACTCCTCTCACCTTATTACCTTATTTAATGCAGAGGTACTATGAGCGGAATAATTATTCAAACCCAATATTCTCAAAATTGGGAATAGGTTTGAATAAAATGTTTATTTTGGCAAGTCAAATCTAATCCGCATGAAACAAATTACTGTTTTAATTATAGTTACTTTTTTAACTTTCCAGTTTTGCTATTCACAATATCAAATCAGCATTGGTTTGTTAACAACGAAAACTTTTCAGGATGACCAAAAGGAAGTAGTAGCTGCATTTGATTTTCTTAAGAGTCAGGATCAATATAATCCAACTAAAATATACATCGAAGATATTTCTACAATCGACAGCATAGAAAACTTTGACATAATATGGTTTCATCATAATGATCCCTCCTACTCTATCCAAAATAGTGAAACTCTGGATTTGATTAATCAATACCTGCAAGAAGGAGGAAAGATGCTTTTAACATTGGATGCATTCAGGTCTGTCAATGACCTGGGTATTGAGCCAAATTCTGTTGAAACAAAAAATAAAGAAGCCGCCGATGGAGGATATGGAAGGAAACTGGGACTTCATGCATTTCGTGGGCATCCTGTTTTTGACGGCTTAAATGGTGGTTCATACATTTATAAACCACAAGGTGATACAACCCTTAGAATTTGCGGATACTTCGATGAAAATACTCCATTAAACGGAGCTGTTGTTGCAGTTGACTGGGACTATATCTTTATCAGGGAAAATGCAAAATTGGCTGTAGAATACTGGACAGGGAAAGGCAAAGTACTGGCAATCGGCGCATATACCGTTTTATCTGAATCAAATACCAACAGTCGGCATCTTGAATTATTTTTGAATAATTGTCTGGATTATCTATACAAGGAAAATCCTGTCTCTCCGGTTCATCACTGGCAATATTATCCGCAGGAGGTTATTCCTTTCGAGTCAGACCATTTTGAAGTAATTGAACGTATATCCGAACCCTGGGAAATTAAGCAAAATGATTTTGCGATCATTCGTGATAATGCTACAAAAAACTATTGTGAAACAGCCGGTGAAAGAATTCTCATTATGGGCAAGGAAACAGGAGGAATTGATGAAATCTGGTCACATCCTTTTATGGCTTTTCGGGATTATGAGGCTGGAATAAAATTTTCAAACAAGGATTCAATAATCTGGTTGAATAAACAAACTCCTCAAATTGAAATCCGTCCCGAATCGTTTACAAGAAAATATTCAATTCAAAATGGTTCACTTACAGAAACCATAATTGCATCAAAAACAGAGACCGTTGGAGTTATTCACTATCAGTATATTGGAGATGAACCTTGTGAGTTTTTCATAAAATTCAAAAGCAACATGCGGTTAATGTGGCCCTATTCCGAAAAAGTTTTCAAAACCTTAAGATATGCACATGATATTAACCTGAACAGTATTATTGTCTCAGAGGAAAGTGAGGATTATGCCTGTCTGATGGGTTCAAATAAAGAACCGGAAAATTTGCTTGTAGGGCAATACGAGGATTTTAAAATTTCCTGGACCGAAAATAATTATTGTCAAATTAAAGAAATTACGAGTGATGATTTTTTGGTATCCGGGATATGGCATTTCCAACTTTTCCCGCGTGAGGAATTTGACATAGTGGTTTGTGCAAATCATACGCCTGATGGATCATCAGCAATCAATACTACAATTGATATCTACAAGAAATCCATCAATAATACAGCCTTGATTAATGAAGAAGCATTAACACACAATCAGGACTTATTTTCAGAATCCCTGATAATTACAACACCAGACAGCACTTTTAACAAGGGATATAAATGGGCGCTGGAAGCGACAGATCGTTTTTTTGTTAATACACCTGGATTAGGAGGGTCGCTTGTGGCAGGTTATAACACTACAAATACCGGATGGGATGGCGGCCATAAAATTGATGGACGGCCCGGTTATGCCTGGTATTTTGGAAGGGACGGTCAATGGAGTGGTTTTGCATTGCTGGATTATGGAGATATTGAAAAGGTAAAATCTATCCTGAAAATGTACCAGGATTTCCAGGATCTGAATGGAAAAATTTATCATGAGATCAGCACATCGGGGGTGGTTCATTACGATGCTGCGGATGCAACACCACTGTATATTATTCTTGCAGGGAAATATTTGAAACATTCCGGTGATGTCGAATTTATTAGGGAAAGTTGGCCCAATATTAAGAAAGCCATAGAATTTTGTTTCTCGACAGATACTGATGGTGATCATTTAATTGAGAATACCAATGTTGGCCACGGATGGGTTGAAGGCGGGCATTTATTTGGTTCACATTCCTCATTGTATCTTACTTCATGCTGGGCTGCAGCACTTGACGAAGCATCCTACATAACAGAAGCTTTGGAGCTTAATGAAAAAATGAATTATTATCAGGAAGAAGCTGAAATTGTAAAAAAAATAATCAGCACAGATTTCTGGGATGATGAAGAAAACTATTACTATCAAGGAAAGTACATTGATGGTACCTATCACACAGCACAATCGATCATGCCATCTATCCCCATGTATTTTGAGCAAACAGAAAAAAATAAAGCAATTGAGATATTACCAGCATTTGCTGAATATAATTTCACTTCCGATTGGGGGTGCAGGATAGTTAGCGCGGACAGCCCCAACTTTCATCCTCGCGGTTACCACACAGGTAGTGTATGGCCATTATTTACAGGATGGGTATCCCTGGCAGAATTTAATTATGGCCAGGATGTCCAGGGATATACTCATATAATGAATAATTTACAGGTGTTTCAGCATTGGAGTTTGGGTTACATTGAGGAAGTGCTTCACGGTGAAATATACCAACCTGCCGGAGTTTGCCGACATCAGTGCTGGTCGGAGACCATGGTATTACAACCTGCTATTGAGGGTATGCTTGGATTTGAACCGGATGCAGTAAATAATTCTCTGACTCTATCACCAAAATTTCCGGTTAATTGGGACTCTGTAAAAGTTAAAAACATTAAAGTTGGTGATCATATTGTAAATTTCACAATGAACAGAAATGATAACCTGATTAGATATCAATTTCAACATAGCGGGTCATCAACGATTAAATTGCATTTTGATCCACTCCTACCGGAAGGAACAGAAATAAAAGAAATAATAGTTAAAGGCAATTTCGAACCAAAGAGATTAAGCACGAACATACCGCCAACTTTTTATCTCAATGATTTAATAATTCTGGAATACAAAGTGGAGAAAGGCATAAAAGTAATTCCTTCGATCCCTCACCCACAACCTGGCGATACTTCGAAGGGAATCAGGATCGTTCGTGATTGGTTAGAAAATGATGTTTATAATATTTCAGTTGAAGCTTTGCAAGGAAGCAATCATATTCTTAAAGTATATATCAACGACTGGCATCTAAAGAAGGTTATAAATGGAAATTTATTAAGCAAAGAAGAAAATATTTATAAAATTGAAGTTAATTTTACAGCATCTGAAAACAAATACCAGGATCAGATTATAAAACTTACGCTGGAATAATAATATTAAAGATCAATTTAAAATACTCAATGTGATTAATACAAGGAGGTTCATGCAAAATAGTGCTGAGTAATAAAACATTGCGAGACATTGCGTTAAACTTTTCCCAAAGGGATCCCTTTGGGAGCGTCCATTGCGGTTAAGAAAATTTGAACCGCAGAGTAACGCAACGTAATGAAGAAAGTAACGCAGAAAATAAACTTTGCAACCACTGCGTGAAACTATCATCAGGTAATAAAAATGGATAGGCGAAATACAATAATCGGGGCAATTGCAGTAAGCATCGCTTCCATGATGTGGGGCTTTGATGGCGTGGTGTTGACTCCAAGGCTATACAACCTGAATGTAACATATGTCGTTTTTATCCTGCACCTGATCCCTTTTGTCATCATGAATACCTTCCTTTATAAAGAATACAAATATTTAAAAACCTTCACATCACAAGACTATCTGATATTCTTTTTGGTGGCATTGTTTGGAGGTGCCATTGGTACGCTTTCAATAGTAAAAGCCTTATTTCTCGTAAACTTCAAACAACTAACAGTAGTGGTTCTTTTGCAGAAGCTTCAACCGGTATTTGCTATTTCACTTGCCACCATTTTATTAAAAGAAAAACTTCAGAAACGATTTTTAGTCTGGGCTGCAGTCGCTTTAATAGCAAGTTACTTTCTTGTTTTTGGATTTAATTTACCAGACTTTAATAATGGCGACAACACCATTTACGCGGCGCTGTTTGCACTTTTGGCAGCCTTTGCATTTGGAAGCTCCACAGTGTTCAGTAAAAAAGTACTGAATAAATATTCATTTCAAGCCAGTACATTTTTCCGTTATGGAATCACAACGATTATTATGTTGGTCATTATTTTAATTGCTGGAAGCTATGATCAATTTGCGATTACCACCAACGAAAACTGGATGTTTTTTCTAATCATTGGGTTTACTACCGGTTCCGGCGCCATATTCCTGTATTACTTTGGTTTAATACGAATAAGGGCTATAATCGCAACCATATGTGAATTATTTTTCCCTGTGTCTGCTATTATTTTCGACTATATTTTCAACCATAAAACACTTAATACCGTACAATGGATTGCCGCAGCAATTATGATCTTTGCAATAATTAAATTAAATCAACCCAATAATAAAAAATAGATAAATCGAAAATTGAGGTTATGAATCGATTAGTACTTTGTATAACAATTCTGTTAGTTTCATTTGTTTCAAATGCTCAGTTTAAAGAGGTAAGTGTACCTGGTCATCCGGACAAAGCAGTATTAATGACGGACAAAACTCTTAATCCATCTGGTGTATATCATCAGGCATTTATTCACGGTCAGAAATTTGACGAAGCCATTTTTGGAGAAACAGTTTACGATCTGCAAACCTACAATGCCATGCAACAGAGGATGTTTGTCTACCCGGATGAAACTATTGGAACTACATGGATGCTTGGGTATGAAGTAGGTATTTGGGGTGACAGGGGTACTGGATACAATTATTTCGATGGCATGGAATGGGATCCATATCCAACTGTCAGGCTGGAAACAGAAAGTACGGGATGGCCATGTTACGCACCACTTGGTTCAAATGGAGAGGTGGTATGTGCATTTTATTTTGAAGATCCTTACTGGAGTTTAGTTTTTAATAGGAGGGAACAAAAAGGAGAAGGAGCATGGGTAGAGTTCTATTTATCAGGACCAACAGAAATGGGCATTGCCTGGCCTGCTATCATAACCAATGGAGAAAATAACAACACCATTCACTTGTTAGCTGTTACGGTTGGAGGTGAGTACATGGGACAAAATGGAGCCTTGCTTTACTCACGATCATTGGATGGAGGGGAAACATGGGACATTGAACATCATTTTTTTGAGGAACTTGGTCCCGATCATTTAACACGGGTACCCGGAGATGGATACTCATGGGCTGATCCCAGGGGTGATACTCTTGCCTTTTGCGTTGGATTCAGAACAGAGGATGGATACATCATGAAATCATATGACAATGGTATAACATGGCAAAAAAGTATTGTTTATGACAGTCCGTATTCACCTTATCCCGGAGGATCAACGCCCACATATGGAGCCGGAGACATTACACAATCCATAGCATTAGATAACCAGGGAATGGCACATGTGACTTTTGGAAGGATGAAATATTATTACAATAACCTTGGTAATTTATTTTATTTCCCGGCAACAGAGGGTTTGATTTACTGGAATGAAAATATGGACATGCTGGATTCAACAATAGTCAGTTCATATACACTAGACAAATTAATAAACAATGGCAACCTTATTGGATGGGTGATCCCTTATAACGGGGATTCTACACTGATCGGATGGGGATCCTATTATGTTTCGCTTACTTCATGGCCGCAGATAAATATTGATGAGCAGGAAAGGATATTTGTCCTCTATTCTGCAACAGCAGCCGGTTATGATAATGGCTCTAAAAACTTCAGGCATATATTCGGTAATTCTTCAAATGATGGAGGGAACACATGGAATGGGATCAAAGACTTTTGCACAGATATAAATTACTTATTTGCCGAATGTAATTACCCCGCCATGTCACCGACATTTATCAATAATACCATTCATTTCTATTTTGAAACCGATCCGGAACCCGGCTTGCATGTATGGACCAATGAGCATAATCCAACAACCAATGAATTTGTATACATGCCTGTTGAAATCCCTTTTTTAACAGGTGAACAAGAATATATTACCCATGAGAATAATTCAGATGGAGTTTGTTTGAACTATCCTAATCCATTTAATAATTACACCCATATTGAATTCAAATCTAAAAAAGCAGAAATCATTCAATTGAACATTTATAATTCAGAAGGGAAGCAAATCAGAAGCACACAATATAACTGTCAAAAAGGACAAAACAGAATAAAATTAAAAAGGGATCAACTGACGCAAGGGTTATATTTCTACACCATAATCCAAAACTATAAAATCTTTAATGGCAAGTTTATAATTTATTAATCTTGCATTCAATTGCTGAAAATATTTACTTTTCCTAAAAAATGATTAATTTTGAATTATTCATAACAAAGCATACTTACGGATAAATAATTACTATGAAAACAAATATGAAATTAACAGCAGTATTTTGTCCTGAAGAAGACGGGGGATATACTGCTTATATTGAAGAAATGCCCGGAGTTAATACACAAGGTGATAATCTTAAGGAAGCAAAAAGTAATTTGCTCGAAGCTTTGTCAATGGTTATGGAAGTAAGGCGTGAGATAGCAAAAAAAGAAATATTATCTGCCTCAAAAAAATTATCAAAACAAAAAATAATTACAGAAGAAATTTTGTGGGGAGTATGAAAAGGCTTCATTTTATTAAACATCTCTCAAAATATAATTGTGTACTGATAAGAGAAGGAGGAAATCATTCAATTTTTCTTAATACTTCAAATAATGAGGTTTCATCCGTGCCACGGCATAAAGAAATACGTAATAACATCTGTCGCAAAATTTGCAAAGATTTGGAAATACCTTCACCTTTCTAATAATCCAATTGTCAATTATAAATTCGAATCAAGACTTAATAATTTTTTTCAACCGCTAAGTTCCGCAATGTATGGCGCAAAGTTTCGCAGAGAAATACATTGCGATACATTGCGGTTAAAATATAAATAACCGGAAAAGTTGATTTATTGGCAGAAAACAATATTCTTGCTAAGATTTCCTATCTTTATAGCAATAATTCAACAATTTCAATTCATTAAATCACTAATACGATGAAACCATTTATCATTCTTTCAATCGCCTTGATTTTCTCAATTTCTGTCTTTTCCCAAAACATCCCCTACCCCACCACCCCTGACTGGCAATCAACACCTGCTGGACATATAGCTACCGGACTTGGACTTGCTGATATTGACGGCGATGGCTGGAAAGACCTTATTGTTGCCAACGGAAATGACATTGAGCGGCAACACCTTGTAGTATATTACAATAATGGTGATGGCACATTTCCTTTATCACCAGACTGGCAATCGGATGACATCGATTACCATGGCCATCTTGCTGTCGGTGATATCAACATGGATGGTTGGATAGATGTGGCAGTCTCTGTTTATATTGGTCCCTCCGGATTTGCTGATCCCGGGAAAGTAAAGGTTTATTATAACGAGGGTGGAGAACTGGAAGGAATGCCTTCATTTGAATCCTATGGTTTCTACACCTTCTCATGTGCCCTGGGCGATGCTGACGGCGATGGTGACCTTGACCTGGCTACAACCGGTGGTGAGCCTTACAGTGCGCTTTATGATGAAGGGAAGATATTCATTAACAGGAATGGTTATTTCAGCGAAACACCCGAATGGACAACAAACCTCGCTTTTGGTTCCCTTGATGTGGAATTTGGGGATGTTGACCAGAATGGTTTCCTTGATGTTATTTTCACCAGCGAAGAAACACCCAATTACATTTTCCTTGCAGATGATACAGGAAATATTGACACCAACCCTGACTGGCAGTCAGAAGAAAGCGGAAACTATATTAATTCCGTTGATTTTGGTTTTGTTGGCACATCAAAGCTTTCAGGTATTGTTATGACAGGGAATAGTCAATTGGGTGGAGATGGGAAAGTACGTTTGTATGATTTTTCCGATGTCATTCCACCCACAAGTTCAGCGAGCTGGACATCCAACTTTTTTGGTTATGGATCCGGGATATTACTCTCTGATGTTAATGTTGACGGCATTCTCGATTTGATCTATGGTGGATGGTGGCTTCCTGTTAAAATCGCTCTTGGTCAAACTTTTGGATTTGAATTGGATCCTTCTTATACATCCAACACTAACTCAGTAGTTGAAGCTATTCAAATCGCTGACCTTGACAGGGACGGAATTGAGACAAATTCAGAAACGATAACAATAGCAGAAGAAAAATCTGTTGTTTATCTTGAAAAGCAGTTGACCGAAAATATCCTTTCAGTTCAAATAAACGGCGAAGACATCTCAACAGCATTTTTTTGTTATGTCCCCAATAAAAACTGGGTTTCATTTAAAGATAATCTTAAACCGGGAGATGAAGTAACAATTGATTATGAGTTCAGTCATGATGGTGATATGGTGATTACCAACTGGGATAGTGGGAAAGGGAATTATATATTCTATAACGACCCCCAAACCAACGTACTCCCTGATCAGCATCAAACAAAGGCGCAGTTTATTTTGAATATTTACCCGAATCCTGTTGGTGATAAATTGACAATCACTTATTATTCTCCCTCAAAACAACTGGTTGAGATTTTCCTGACCGACCTAATAGGCAGAAAACATTATCAAACATACCATGAATGGCTTGAAGCTGGAGTTAACACAATTGAGTTAAGTACAGAAAAATTACCGGCGGGTGTTTACCAGATGGAAATAAAAGCTGGGAAATTTAAAGAGGTGAGAAAGGTTATAAAGAGATAAAGGTAAAGATAACTCAGATAGGAAAACTGATGTACTGATTAGCAAAAGTATCAATTGTTCGATTCACCAATTAAATAATTCACAGAATAATAGTTATTTCCAAAACCGGAGTAACAAAACTTCCCCAAGCAGAAATAGCAAAGTCAACTTTAACAACCTTAAAGTTTGACAATCCCATGTCATCATCACAAACCAGCGCCACAATTATTTGCCCTTGCTGAAATCAGCTAATGTTTGGACAAAAGGATGATCAACCGAATTTAATGGAGCTGGTTTAGAAACGGGAATTTATTTCTGTGTATTAAATACTTCTAAGGAATACAGACAAAGAAAATTGTTAAACATTAACTAATCAGAATTCATTATATGAGCTCAATTAGAATTTATAAGGACAATTATCCTTGACCTTTCAGTTATTGCAAAATATTATAATATTTCGCATACAATATAAGTTACCCAAATATTTCCTTGAAATAATTCTCAATTATTTCAATTTCGTCATCAGCTAAACCTGCAAATTCTTTTTCCCTGGCTCGTTTTGACAGTTTTCCACTATTTTGTTCTAAAAACCGAACTAATAAAGCCACCAGTTTATCAGGCATTTCAAAGTCATCATCCAGAAACCGCTTGAACTCATCATATCTTATTAGGTATGAAACTTCTTCAGGAATAATATTTTCAATGGTATCTTTTACACAATCAAACAGAAACTCTGCCTGGGCAGTTGCATCAAAATATCGATAATAATCTATCGTATTGTTCAGTACATCTACATTATGATCTTTGGTTTCTTTCCAATTGATGAAATCCAAAAGCGGATGAGAATATGATTCAAGTATATTCCTGTAATCATCAATGTGATTTAAAATAGAAGCAGAAATAGGAAAAATAATACCTTGTTGCGAAAATTCTTTTTTGGCAAGTATATGATGAATTAAATATCTGTGAATACGTCCGTTGCCATCATCAAAAGGATGAATAAAAACAAAGCCAAATGCTATGGAAGTTGCTGCTATTACCGGATCAATATCACTTTTCAATAATAATCCGGTTGTTTTTATAAGTCCCTCAATCAATTGTTCAATATCCGGCCATTTTGCAGATATGTGGTCAGGTATTGGTTCTCCTGTAGAACGATCATGTTCTCCAACAAAACCACCCATTTTTCGATAACCCATTTCAACAAATCTGTCATTCTCAATTACTACCTGTTGTAACCGGATTAGCTCTTCTGAAGATAAATCCTTTGATCCTGCCTGGCCGATAGCTTGCCCCCATCGGTCTGCCCGTTTGCTTTTGGGACTTTCACCTTCTATTGTAAAAGAAGCTTTGGAGTCTTTAAGTAATAAGAATGCAGAAGCACGTTGAAGGATATCTTTTCGTACTCCTTTTATGTAATTGATCTTTTGTTCAGAAAAGTTAGCGTTAATATAATTTTCAAGTTTTTTTGTTTTTCTTACTAGCGGGCAAAAATCAGGGCTTCCGGGAAGATTATTAATAACCAGATGACGTGTTGACTTTTCTCCAGCTATTGCGTATTGATGCTTAATATCTATTACAGGTATATAACTTTTTTTACTCAAATCCTGTTTACCTATTATCTTAGTGCCACTGATCCATTCTATTAAGAACCAAATTCTTCTGCTATATTGTCCTGTAGGTTCAAAGCTGACAAGTTCTTTTAACTGTTTGTCCGTTAAACATTGAGAAAGAAAACTAAAAAACAATAAATTAATCCCTTCATATTTGAGGGCAAAAACCAGATGCTTATAAAGTGCTTTTATTTTAGTAAGTTTCCGGTCATCTTCCGGCATATAACTTTTAGGAAAAATGTTCCACTCCTCTGTTTGGTAGCTTTTATTCTGCATACATACAAAAGCAATGGAGAAAGTTAATGGCATTGGTAATTTAAGTTTATCTACTATTGCAGCATAGCCTACAATGTAACCTTTTTCAGGTGATTGTTTGCTATGAAAAACAGGTGTCTGTTGCGAAAAATGGGCGCCACTATTCATATTTTGTAAACTTTGAGCGCAAGATAAGAATAAAACAAGTGCAATACAAAAAATATAAGCGCAAAAACAAGATGAACAAAAAATATGGGCGCAAATTTTTTATTTGCGTATCGGGTCTAAACAATTTTCTGATTCTTTAAAAAATCGGGGATTATTTCCAGAAACGTAACAACAAAACTTCACCAAGCAGGAATAGTAACGCCAGCATCACAAACCATCTCCATAATTGTTTTCCCTGGCTCAGGTCGGATAAGGTTTGCATAAATGGCCGGTCAGCTGATTCCACAACTTGAAAATTCTTCAATCCCTGATCATCAAGATAAGCCTTAATCTCATCAATTGTAAAAAAGACCAGTTCCGATTCAGTACGGTTAAAATTGAAAGCAATACCCTTCAAGGGAGTTTCGCTATTGAATAAAGTATAATTACCTGCCATGGCAATTTGTCCATGCGAAAAAATATCGAGATGCGAATTGACCCTGCGGTGCTCAGGAATAAACTCAAATTCTGATTGTAGGTCACGAATGCTCAAAACATTGTCAGCGCCCAGATTTATATTTTGTACGGTGATAACTTCATTCTCGCCAATGGTGTAATATAGATTGTCTTCAAAAACGCTGTAGATAGCAATTTTATACATGGTAGGAACAAACACAGCATGCTTTGGGAAATTACTAAAAGAAGTTTGAAAGGGAACAGAAAATAAGTAAATTTTTCCTCTTCCTGAATTAAATACATTTAAAAACGGTTGTCCCGTTTGCAACTCCAGGAGTGATTCCTGCCTGCTGGTTGTTTCAATTATAATTCTGTAACTCTCAAATACGACCGGCAAATCAATATTTTCAGGAATATCTTCAAATACATCAGCATAAAGCGGATGTTCAAGATTGATGTAACTGACCCGGGTATTTGTAGTATCCAATAAAGAATAATATCCAACATCCAGATTTCTCAGGAAACCATTGTAATTTTCAAAATCCAGGTCTATGGCAGGCAAAACAACAAGGCTACCTCCGTTATCGACAAACTGCATGAGCTCCTGGGCCAATCCACTTGATATTTCGTCTAATTCATTTAAAATGATAAGTTGATGTGAAGCTAGTGACGAATAATCGATGTTACCTTCATTTACATTGCTAAAAATAAACGATGAATCATTGTTAAACAAAGCATTTAAATAACCATTGGGACCATTTCCATTTATACTTAAAATTTTGGTGATGTCAGTTACGGAATACGAAAAGTAAAAGCTGTCATCAAATGTTACCGGGTAGTCTGTTATCTCCAATTCTCCGTATTGAATTCCGGCCTCATAATTTGTATAAGCCAGCACCACATCCGAAGTCCCTTTTGATCCGATATCAAAACTGGCAAGAGATCTCTGCCGACCGTTGATGTTTAGCTTTACCGGGATTTTTTCAAAACTGTTATTCGAATTATTCCTGATCCTGACATGAAGGTCAACACTTTGGTTCAATTGCTGCACAGGCGACTCAAACCAGCAGCTATCGATATAAAGGTTGTCCTGGTTGATAGATTTAATTGGGATCAGAAAAGTTTTGATTAAAGAATCTGATTCTGAGAAATCCTCACCCAATACACTTTTCTGAAAATCTGAAATTACATACGCCGTTTTGGTTGCTGAAGGATTATCCTTATAAACGGCCTCCTGCCTTGTAACAACCTCCGAAATAGTTTTGACAACCGGAGATATTCTGACTTCATCTACCCAATCGACAAACTCATCCTTGCTCACAAACCGCTGATGCCTTCCTTCAAAATCGTTGGTCAGCAGTTGAAACAGGTCAGAACTTTTATAAACCGAAGCAATTTCTTTTGCTTTCTCTTTTGCCTCATCAAGCAAAGTCCCTCTTTCTGATTCAGCCTGCAGGCTAAAGGAATTGTCAACAAATATGCTGACTGCATTTTTTTTATAAGGCTGAATGATATTTTCGGAAACAGGGATGAAAGGTTTGGCGAAAGCCAGGACAATACAGATGAGGGCCAGAATTCGCATTATAAGTACAAGCAGATGTTTTAAGCGGGATTGTTTTTGAGTTTGCTGCTTTAAATCCTTGATAAAGCTGACATTGGTGAAGTAAACCTTCTTAAACCTCCTGAAATTAAAAAGGTGAATAATGATAGGAATTGAGACAGCAAAAAGTCCGTATAAAAATCCAGGATTTACGAATTCCATCTAAGGTCAGATTTTCTTTTAAGAGGACAAAAATAATTTATTAAACTGAAACGAACATTAGTTTATAAAATTGTCAGAGGAATTTGCTATTAGGTTATAGCCACCAAGACTCTATGGCACAAAGAAATCACAAAGAACCATGTCCCTATATTTTAAATTCCCGTGCCAGGGATTCGATGCCTCATGCTGACCCACCTTCTGAACCCAAAACTCAAAACCCTAAACTACAGTTTCGAACTTCAAACTTCGAACTTCCCCGCCTGACTGACGCAGTCGGGCAGGAAACTTCAAACTATATTATCCCCTGATCCAGCATCGCATTGGCTACTTTCAGAAAACCTGCAACATTGGCGCCTTTCACATAATTTACATAACCGTCACTTTCAGTTCCATGTTGTGCACAGGTACTATGAATGCTTTGCATGATATGATGTAACTTTGCTTCAACTTCTTCACGCGGCCAATTTAATTTCATGGCGTTTTGCGACATTTCAAGTCCTGATGTTGCAACACCGCCGGCATTCACCGCCTTACCGGGACCGAACATAATTTTATTCTCATGAAAGATCTCTATGGCTTCAGGTGTTGATGGCATGTTAGCGCCTTCAGCAACACAAATGCATCCGTTCTTAACAAGATTCTTGGCATCCTCTACATTCAATTCATTCTGAGTAGCACAAGGGATGGCAACATCACATTTTACCTCCCATGGATGTTTTCCTGAAACAAATTTGGCTTCAGGAAACTCGTAAACATATGGTTTTACAATATCCTGGTTTGTGGCCCTTAACTCAAGCATGTATTCTATTTTGTCACCAGAAATTCCTTCAGGATCGTAAATATAACCATCAGGCCCGGATAGTGTAACTACTTTACCTCCCAGCTCATTGATCTTTGATGCAGCGCCCCAGGATACATTACCAAAGCCTGACAGACAAACAGTTTTACCTTTAAAACTTTCACCTTTTGTTGCCAACATTTCCTGTGCGAAATAAACAGCGCCAAATCCGGTTGCTTCAGGACGAATAAGGCTACCTCCCCATGACAGGCCTTTTCCCGTCAGTACACCATGATGTTCTCCTCTCAGCTTCTTATACATACCATACAGGTAACCGATCTCTTTTCCACCAACACCAATATCTCCGGCAGGTACATCCGTTTCAGGGCCAATGAGCTTCCAAAGTTCCAGCATAAACGACTGGCAGAACCGCATGATCTCTTTATCAGATTTACCTTTTGGATTAAAATCCGAACCTCCCTTACCTCCACCTATTGGAAGTGTTGTAAGACTGTTCTTAAATATTTGTTCAAATCCCAAAAATTTCAAGATGCTAAGATTTACACTTGGGTGAAAACGCAAACCACCCTTATATGGTCCAAGTGCATTATTGAATTGAATCCTGTATCCCAGGTTTACATGCACTTTTCCCTGGTCGTCAACCCAGGGTACTTTAAAAGTCATTACCCTGTCCGGCTCGATCAATCTGTCGATAATTCCAGCTGATTCGAATTGAGGATTCTGGGTTACTACCTCTTCAATAGATTCAAGAACTTCCCTTACAGCCTGCAAATATTCAGCTTCACCGGGATGTTTCTTTTCAAGCTCGATCATTATTTTTTCCAAATTCATAGCCCACTAGTTTATAATTGTTTAACTTTAATTTTTATTGTTAATTAATTAACAATACTTTTAATTGCGGCGCAAAAATCTATTTAATAATTGTCATATCCAAATTTATTCTGTTATTTTTTTGATTGACTTTCTATTGTGATTTTAATCCAATAATAATGCACTTAAGGAAAATTCAAGTGGCAACAATCTGCTTCTGCTTTTTCAGTTTCAAAATCTGAAATAGACAAGGTTTGTTAATATATACTCAACCAGCCGGAACATCATAAAAAAATGAAATAACTATTTTTTAATCTTGCGAACATATTATTTGAATTGATGCTATATTTGCCAAACCATCAAAACAGAAACAATTGAAAAAAACGGAAATAATTTACGGATATAATCCTGTTCTGGAAGCCATCAAGGACGGTAAGGAAATTGAAAAGCTATTCCTGCTTAGTAACATGCAGCAGTACAGAGCCAATGAAATTAAACACTTTGCAGGAGAATTTAAAATTCCTTTTCAACATGTACCAAAAGAAAAGTTGAATCGCTTTACAAGGCAAAATCACCAGGGGGTTGTTGCCATCATCTCCCCTATTTCATATGTTGAAATTGAAACTTTTCTTCCTTCCATTTTTGAATCTGGCAAAACTCCATTCCTGTTAATTCTTGACAAAATTACGGATGTTCGCAATCTTGGCTCTATAGCCCGCTCTGCCGAGTGTGCCGGTGTTGATGCCATTGTTATTCCATCAAGAGGTTCGGCCATGATAAACGCTGATGCTGTTAAAACATCTTCAGGTGCATTAAATAAAATCCCTGTAAGCCGGAATTCAAACCTCAAGGATACTATTCTATATTTAAAGAATAGCGGCTTACAAATTGTTGGTGCTACTGAAAAATCTGAAACTTACCACTATAACATTGACTTTAAAGAACCTCTTGCAATTATTATGGGATCGGAAGAAAAGGGTATTTCAGAGGA